>DNHA01000214.1:260-2238 GCA_003486025.1 Micrococcaceae bacterium
ACATCGGCCGGACGTGGGCCAATGTGGCGTGACACGAATTCGCTACTCGTGGATGCCGAGGTCTGCGTAATAGTCATGGTGCAGTTATCTCCAGGGGGATCTGTCTTGGCGCATGCCAAAGGAAGGTCTCTGTCCCTCCCCATCCCTGTTTCATAACCTGAGAGTTTTACACATCCGACCAACAAAGCCGGTTGCTTGCACCTTCGGTGAACCGGAACGGGCCGGTTTCTTTCCAGAGTTGCCTCGTGATGGCGGTACGGGNNGGAGGAATTGCTCCTACGGCGCCCATCCATGGTGTGAACGGGTCTCTCCCGCCATCCGTCGAAGGCTGTATTGAAGATCTCATGATCTAAAACACAGTTACATCGTACCTGTATCGGTGAGCGTAGTCCAAGACTTAAAAATCTGTCCGGTTCATAAATGCAGCTCGTAACGTCATCTAAGCAAGTTTCACGTACTCAGGGTACTTAGCGCTCAAACTGTCCCCCGAAGATGTCCCGGTGAGCCGGCGCTTCATCCAAGGACCCAAATGCTCTTTGACCCAGCCCATGTCTTGGCGCAGCCGTTCACCGCGAGAATTGACCGGAAGCTCAGGCAGTCCGGGAAGTTTGATCTGCTCTGCCCACTTCGGGTCTGCAATGCTGTGTTTTCCGAGCAGCTCCAGCACCTTGTAGGCCATCAGCGTGTGGCCGAATTCGTTCATATGCAGACGGTCACCTGCCCAATAGCGCAGGTCCGAAAATTCTCTCCAGCGCCAGTAATCCGCCACGATTGCCCCGTAGTTGTCGGCGATTTCGCGGATCTTCTCGTTGTAGATTGCCGTGCGGGGCCGCGTCTTATTAAAGAGCGGCGAGTCGACGGTATCAAAACCGGTAAAGATCACCACGGTACTGCCGGCCTCAACGAAGCGGCGCACCATTCCGTCATAGCCGCTCATCAGCGCATCCAGGTCGGCGCTGGGACGCAGAATGTCGTTGCCGCCGGCATAGATAGTCACCAGATCCGGTTTCAGTGCCAACCCTGCGTCGAGTTGCTGATTGATGACCTGACCGATCTTTTTCCCGCGAATCGCTAGGTTCGCGTACTGCCAATCATCTTGGGTGCACAATACTTCGGCGACTCTGTCGGCCCAGCCGCGCACTCGGTTGGGGCGCACCATGCTGATATCTCCGACACCTTCGGTGAAGGAATCTCCCAGGGCAAGGAATTTCATTTTGCTCCCTTGGCCAAGATCAGCTGGCGTGCCAGCTGGCTCAGGCGCACACCAGTTGAAATGTCTTTGGGTCCTTCATTGCGTGAAGGGATGAATCCAAAGCCAAGCTGGTAGGCCGGGTCGGCGAAAGCCAATGAAGAGTTCGCACCATCATGGCCGTAGGCGAAGATTGAGCCGTAATCATTGCGGGCGGTGGCCTTCATGAAGCCCACGGCGAATGCTTGCAATAGTCCATTGGTACGGTCTGGACCGTACACAAGTTCGGTAGAAACTTGAGCCCAGGTATCGGCACTGAGAAATCCTTTGGCTACGCCAAGTGCCGGTACCGCTCCAAAGGACGCGGCGTAAATTCCCGCGAGGGCCTCGGCGTTGGCCACCCCGCCCATTGACGCTGGGCCTAAGCGGCGTACCTGCGCGGAGTTGGCCAGCTCGTGCCAGTTGTAAACCGGACCGGATTCCAGGGCGAAACCTGAGGTGGAGTTCACCGACAGTCCGGTAGGTGAGAATGGATCCATGAAGGCAGGTGCTTGTTCAGCGGCAGGCAACACGTCACGGTAGCGAGGTTCGATTTCTGCACCGTGTCCGATATAAGCGTCCACGCCTAGTGGTCCGCGAATACGCTTTTCATAGACGTCTTTGAGTTCTTCTCCGGTCACGCGGCGCACGAGCTCCTCCATCAGCACGCCCATGGTGATTGCGTGATATCCCACGATGTTCTGGCCCAGTGGCCAGATGCTTGGCATCGCGGCGAGGATCTTGGCGTAT
>DNHA01000214.1:2259-6810 GCA_003486025.1 Micrococcaceae bacterium
AGCCGAGTTCAGCAGGACTTCGCTGGGCACGCCTCCGGGAACGCCGAGCACCCCGGCCTGGTGGCTGAGCACCTCTCCAAGGCTGAGTTTTTCTTTACCGCCGATGGCAAATTCTGGCCAGTAAGTACCGATAGGAGCGGTCGGATCAAGCAAACCGTCTTGGATCAGCAGCGCGATGACCAGTGCGCTCAAACCCTTAGTGCAGGAGAAGATGCAGGTCAGTCCGTCACCGGCTAGGTGTTCGCCGACGCTGTGGCTCAACACCAATTCTCCGCGGTGGTAAATGGCTAATTGGGCCGAATAATTTTCTTCTTCTGCAGCTCGTGCTTCGAGCGCTTCGGCAAGTGGTGCGAAATCTTCTGAAATGACCGACGGCATGAAAATCCTTTAAGTGCTTGTTACTTATCAACTAACACTAGTGATAGTTGATAAAAATCTATGCTTGGTTTTCGACTGTTTCTTGGCGGAACCGCAATTTCCAGCCAGCGCTTGTCTCTTGCCACCACGAAGAGCACACCAGAACCGGTGAGTTGGCGGGGTTCATACGATAGGCAATGAGCACCAATGAAGTATCCACTAAGCGAGCGGTCAGTAGTTGCACCGGGCCGGTTTCCGGCAAAGTGCCTGCACCGTCAAGGATTGAACGCACGGTATTGACGTCCAAGAGTGAACCGTCGCGGCAAATTTCCTGGTAGCCAGGATGCAGGAAATCGTTGACTTCGGCGAAGTTCGTGCGCACTTGCGCATCGAGCAGTCCCTGTTCCAACTCGAATACAGTTCCGGTGACGTCTAGGCTCGCATTTTCTTCGGCAATGGAGTCCGGCTCGGGCTGCGCCGCTTCCCCGCCGGCTATCGCCGGCGCGCTTGAACCGACGTAGCCGGGTCCTGACGCTGGCGTTTTGCCGCTTTGATGAGCGATGGCAGCTGCCCGGGCGCGGTCATCTGCTTCTTCGTTGAGCTGGTGGCCGGAATGGCCCTTGACCCACTCGAAGGTGTACTTGCGTCCGACAATCGCGGTATCAAGTTCCCGCAGGATCTCCTGATTGAGCACCGGCTTGCCGTCGGACTTCTTCCACCCTTTTTTCTTCCATCCCGGCATCCATTTGCTGATGCAATTAATCGCGTATTGGGAGTCGCACAGGATTTTTAGTTCGGTGTCGGGTTCTTTGGCGGTGGCTCTGAAGAGTTCGAGTACCGCTTGGAGTTCACCCATGTTGTTGGTTCCGTGGTCCCAACCGCCGGAGCCCCAGTTATTGTCATCGATATACCAGGCCCACCCCGCAGGTCCAGGGTTACCAAGAGCAGAACCGTCAGCTGCCGCAATGATCGTCATATTAATAATCCTGCCATGTCCACCCCGCATCTATTGACGACCTTCGTGGTCATGTTCTATTTTTGACGCGCAAAAGTCCCGGTGGACCCTTTCCAGGTGGCCCTCCGGGACTTCGTCTGCGTCTGGTGATGTTTCTGAGTTGCTTAGTTTTTGCTGCCGATAGCTAGGCCGGGTATAGCGGGTTGTGCCCAGCTGCCACTCGTTCTTCGGGGCGCACCTCGTCTGGCGCTGTCCCATTGAGGAAAGGGCCGGAGGAAGCGAGTTCTTCGCGTCCATGGGATTCGAGCCAATTACTCAGATCAGGGCCCTTGGGCACGATCTGAGTAGGGTTGATGTCCTCGTGAACCACATAGTAGTGGGACTTGATCTGCTCAAAGTCTGTGGTGTCACCAAAACCAGGGGTCTGGAATAGGTCCCGGGCATAACCCCACAGGTTTGGCATGTCGGTCAGTTTATTGCGGTTTGCCTTGAAGTGGCCGTGGTAGACCGGGTCGAAGCGTGCCAGCGTGGTGAACAGCCGGATGTCTGCCTCGGTAATGTAGTCTCCCATGAGGAAGCGTCGAGTTTCAAGGCGCTCTTCGAGGTAGTCCAGCGTGGTAAATAGCCGGTCATAGGCGTCGTTATATGCCTGTTGATCCCCGGCGAATCCTGCGCGGTAGACGCCGTTATTCACCTCGGTGAAGATGCGTTTGATCAGTGGCAGCATCTCCTCGAGAGAATCTTCAGGAATCAGGTTGGGTGCTCCCTCGCGGTGGAATTGCTTCCACTGGGTCGAGAAGTCCCAAGTGATTTGCGGGTAGTCGTTGGTCACTACCGCGCCGGTTGGAATATCCACGATTGCCGGAACGGTGATCCCCCGCGGGTAGTCTGCGAACCGCTTGAAGTAATTTTCTTGGACTCGTTCGGTACCTAGGACCGGGTCCTTGCCACCCTCATCCAGGTCGAAGGTCCAGCTGCGCGCGTCATGAGTGGGACCTGGCAATGCGACGGAAATGGCATCTTCAAGACCGAGCAGACGGCGCGTGATTAGTGTGCGGTTGGCCCATGGGCAGGCACGCGCTGCAACGAGTCGGTATCGTCCAGCTTCAACTGGCCACAGCTGTGCGCCTTCACCCAGACCTGCTTGCGGGTGGCCGATGGAACTCTGAGGTTCGCCTTTGGCAAATGCTTCGGGCCGAGGATCTGCCACGATCCGATCCTGAATGTAGTTGGTATCCCTTGTGAACTCGCCACCGGTGACGTATGCGCCTTTAGTCGAAAATTCGTTGCTCATATTCTCCCCTGAAGATTTGCCTTGGTTTCTGCAACCTGCTTATTCACAGGCTAGCTCTGCGGCTGGTCGAAAAGTAGTGCGCGGTCCCGCAAACCACAGGATGTTACTTGCGAACATCCCCTGGTTCACCCGCAGCTTGCTTAGGCGTTGGCCATCGCGGAGGCGCGAACTGTGTTCATTGCGGTAGCCCAGGTATTGAGCTGGTCAAACATCGGCTGTACCGAAGCTGCTGCCTGTTCGGTTGGCTTGAATACTGAGAAGTTCTCAAAGTCGCTAAATAGCGAGAACATGCCGGTCTTCTGCACATGAGCGATCTGCAGTTCGGAAAGAATGCCGCGCAAGTGCTCTACCGCGCGGGCTCCCATGGCCGAGCCGTAGCCCACAATGCCGGCTGCTTTATTGGTGAATTCCGCATTCAGGTAGGACAGCGCGTTGGCCAGTGCCGGTGCTATGGAGTGGTTGTATTCCGGGGTGACGAAGATGTAACCGTCAAACTCGGCAATCTTTGCCGACCAGAGCTGCGTGGTTTCGTTCTGGTAGTTCTGGTAGGCCGCAGGGAATGCTTCGTCCAGCAGCGGCAAGTTGTAATCGGCAATGTCCACCAACTCGTAGCTGGCGTCATCGCGCTGCTGAGCCTGCTCGAGTACCCACTGGGCGACGCCGTGGTTGTTGCGGCCTGGGCGGGTTGATCCGGTAATAATAGCGATTTTCAACATCTTCGTGCTCCCTAGCGTTGCAGTGCGCCATCCAATTATGGTTGACGCGTCATCAAGTATTGCTAAAAACAACATTACACGAGATGATTGATGTGTCAACAACTTTGAGAGTGTGCCTCTCGCTACTTTGTGCATAATAGGAGAAAAGAAAACATGGGAACCGAAGATACTCGCTGGCTCAACGAGCGCGAGCAGAAACTCTGGCAAACCCTCCGCGAGTTCATCTGGCAGTTCCCCAGTGCCATGGATCGTCAGCTGAGCCAAGATTCAGCCATGCAATCGGGCGAGTACTCGGTCCTCGCGGTACTGTCCGAATCGCAAGAGGCTTCTCTGCGCCCCGCAGAGGTCGCCGCCGAGCTGCGCTGGGACCGCTCCCGGCTTTCNNTTCTACGACGCATGGAAGCGAAAGGGCTTATCACGCGTTGTTCCGATGCCCTTGACCGCCGAGGTCACCAGATCGGATTATCCGAGCAAGGCTGGCAGGCAATCCGCGAGGCCGCGCCCTCACATGTGGAGTTCGTTCGCCAGTCGCTCTTTGATCCGCTGACTACTGCGGAGCACGCGGCTTTGGAACCGGCCTTGCCTAAGATTTTAGCCGCAATTACCCCGCGGGAACCAGCGAGCGTTCCAGCGGACTAGCTGCGCAGGTGAGCGAACTCGCTGTTGTTCACCAGCCGGGCAAATTTACCGTCCTGCTTGACTAGCTCTTCAAAGGTTCCGGACTCAACGATCTGGCCCTCGTCGAGCACGACAATTTTGTCGGCGCGCAGCACGGTGCTCAACCGGTGGGCAATGAGCAACGTGGTACGCCCCAAAGCCAGTTCATCCAAGGCGTGCTGGACCAGCGCTTCGGTGACCGTATCCAGAGCACTGGTGGCCTCATCCAGAACCAGCACCTTGGGCTGGCGCAGCATTGTGCGGGCGATGGCCAGGCGCTGCTGTTCACCGCCGGAGAAGCGATGACCGCGCTGCCCGACCTGGGTATCCATCCCGTCAGGGAGGGAACGAATGAGCTCCGCGATTTGTGCCGCTTCCAAAGCGTTCCACAATTGCTGCTCATCGGCGTTCGGGGCAGCCCAAAGCAAGTTCTCGCGAACACTGGCGTGGAGCAGGTAGCTTTCCTGAGCCACCACGGAGACAACGTCCGCAATATCCTGCGGGTGTACCTCACGCAGCTGCACACCATCCAAGCTCACGGTTCCCGAGCTTGGATCCAGCAGTCGCGGGAC
>DNHA01000315.1 GCA_003486025.1 Micrococcaceae bacterium
CGAACAGGCTCATCCACAGGGCACTGAGCGTCGGAGCCCTGCGCCGGGTGAACATCGCGCCGACGCCAAGCAGCAGCACCGGGAACCACCAGCCGGCCAGCGGTTCAAGAATCGGCCAGGGCGGGTTGACCAGTTGCGAAAGGTGGAGGATGACGGTGAGCGCCAGGTACATCCCGGCGGTTTCGGGTTCCTGATCACCGCGGCTCCAACGCCGGAGCAACGCGGCTGCATTTCTTCTCACCAAATAATTATGGGCCCAAGCGTGTACCGCGCGCGTCCTCCTTTAGTAGGACTGCCGGTGGACCGTTGCCCGATGTGCGGCGAGGCCGCTGGGCAGCACACTGGAAACCATGGATCTCATGACGCAGGCTCCGGGCCTGGCACTTTTCATTCTGGCGCTGATCGATGCGACCTCCATCGGCACGCTGATCATCCCGATCTGGTTGTTGCTGCGCCGCGGCTATCGACGTGCGATCCCCCGAGTCATCGCCTATCTGGGGATCCTGGCGATCTTCTACCTCGTAGTTGGACTGCTGCTCCGCTCCGGCTGGGATCTGGGTGCCAGTCTGCTTCCCGAAGGGTTCTTCGGGCAACCGGGGCTGAGGCTGCTGGGATTGGTACTCGGAGCCGGCATGATTATTTGGGCGCTGACTTACAAAACCGATGCGCAGAAGGAAGCGGCCCTGGCAAAAACCGCCGCAAAAACTCCAGACGCCGCGGACGCCGGGGTGCCGCACAGCGCGACCGACCAAGAAGCAACGGTGCAACCGGAGGTGCCGCCCAGGCTCCGCGGGCTGCTGGGCAGCGCGTTGGATAGCAAATCCGGGGTCCTGGTGCTGGCGCTGGTGGCGGGGTTGCTTGAACTACCCACGATGCTTCCCTACCTTGCGGCGATGCCGGTGCTGAAGAACTCCGGCTGGGCGGAACCGACCCAGATCATTGTTCTAGGACTGTACTGCCTGGTGATGATCACCCCTGCGCTGGCCTTGGCGGGGGTCCGTGCTTTGGCCGGGGAGAGGCTCGATGCCTGGCTGCAACGGATAGGAACCAAACTTGGCCGTTATGCGCAGGAAACCCTGGGCTGGGTGGTGGGGATCGCCGGTTACCTGCTGATCCGCAGCGCGCTGAGCGGAACGGATCCAGCGTCCTTGTTTGAGCTCGCGTTCAACTCTTAGCAACCGGGGCACGCTGTGGGCGAACCGGGCGCAGCTAATTGGTCACCGGTGGGACAAGGTGAGATAATTGCCAGTATGGAACCTCTAGGCAGCACCGCGAAGCAGGGCAAAAAAGTTACCCTGAACGCATCAACTTTGGCCATGGCCGTGATGGTTGTCGTCCTTTTATTGGCGGTAGTCTTCGCCGCCAACTCCAATCAGGTCGTCGGCTGGTTCATCGTCGCGATCTCTGCCGGGTGGCTGCTGCTGGCAGCATTCATGATGTTCGGCCTCAAGCGCGGCGCGGATAAGATCAACAACTCGCTGCGTGAAGCGACCGCGGCGGCCACCGGCCGTGCGCAGGGCGCCTCCACCGTCGTCGTCGACGAGGGCACCAGCCAGCGCGATATGAAGCTGGACCACTCCTTCAAGATCATCCAGGTGCAGACCCGGGTGATCGATGAGCAGCGCGCCAAGAACGATGCCGGCTCCGCCGAGATGATCGACCGCGCCTTGGAAACCATTCAGATGACCGCCACGAACGCCCGCGACATGATGAAGCCTTCCGGGGACGCCATCGACGGCGAAATTGTGAACTAAATAAATTTGTTACCGCGCAGCGCAACGTTCAGGCAGAACGTTGCGCTGTCTTTTTGTAAGGTGGAATTGTGATACCTACCAGCGTGGAAATTTTGAGCAAGAATGCCGGCGCCGTGCGAGTGGCCTCGGTCAACGTCAACGGCATACGCGCTGCCTACAAGCGTAATATGCCCGACTGGATCGCCGCGCGTGACGCGGACATCCTCTGCCTGCAGGAGGTGCGCGCACCGGATGCGATCCTGCGCGAACTGATCGGCGAGGGCTGGTCCATTCTGCACGCCGAAGCCAAGGACAAGGGCCGCGCCGGGGTCGCGGTGCTTTCCCGCGCTGAGCCGACCGCCGTACGTGAGCACATCGGCGAGGAGTACTTCGCGCAATCCGGCCGCTGGGTGGAAGCTGATTTCACCATGGCCGACGGATCCACCCTGTGCGTGGTCTCCGCCTATGTGCACTCCGGCGAGCTGGGCACGCAAAAGCAGGAAGACAAGTACCGTTTCCTGCAGCGCATGAACGTGCGGCTGGTTGAGCTGAAAAATGAAAAAGACCATGTGCTGGTGGTGGGCGATTTGAACGTCGTGCACACCGAAAAGGACATTAAGAACTGGAAGCCGAACCACAATAAGCGTGCCGGCGTGATGGATGAGGAGATCGCCTACTTCGACGGGTTCTTCGGTCCGGAGATCGGCTACACGGATGTGGCCCGGCAGCTGGCCGGCGACGCCCAGGGACCGTACACCTGGTGGTCCTTCCGCGGGCAGGCCTTCGACAACGATGCCGGTTGTCTTCTCCGCAGATAGGCAGCGCGCCCACATCCAGCTGGA
>DNHA01000100.1:0-2692 GCA_003486025.1 Micrococcaceae bacterium
AGGCTGATGTCTGAGTTGGGCCAAGCCATGCTGCGGTTCTGGGTGAACGGTTAGCCCCCGCTTCCGACTCTCTCCGAAGCTAGTCTAATGTTGGTCTCTGTTTCGTGCCAGACGGAGCTGTCTTTCGGGGCCAGATGATATTCCGCCAAGGATTCTTGATACCTCCCCAGGTCAAAAAGTGCGTTTCCAATATTGAAATTGAGTGCTGGATGCCTTGTGGGC
Organism: Micrococcaceae bacterium; assembly: GCA_003486025.1. Taxonomy (GTDB): domain Bacteria; phylum Actinomycetota; class Actinomycetes; order Actinomycetales; family Micrococcaceae; genus Glutamicibacter. Next base: position 223 of record DNHA01000100.1, read on the forward strand.
GGCAGCAGCTCAAGTGCCTGTCGGTATGCTGCAGCTGCGCTGGCTGGCATCTTCAATGCGTCGTAACAGCTGCCGATAGCATGAAGGGCATCGCCATCCGATGGATCAGCTGCAAGCGAAGCCTTGAAGCTCTTCAGCGCTGCGACAAATTTTCCTTATTCATATAGACGATCGGCTTCAGAGTAGCTAGCAATGTTCCGCTCGTAATCTACATTGGGATGGTCAGCATCGGGGTTCATGGGGCTAGCACTCAGCCAAGTCGAGTGGGTAAACGTTTCAGCGTTGTGGCAAGGGCCGCGCTACGTCAACCCGAATGCCTTGCTGGGCCGGAATGGTCGGAATTGCGCTCGGCTCTATCTTTTAAATATGACATTGATGGGCTCGGCGTTTTCAATGACGTCAATCACATGAGCGCGTAGCAGAAACGATGCCTTCTCGTCAGAGAGCAGGAGCGACTCTGCGTCCTTGTTGAGTCGAAGAGCTGAGCTTGGCCACTCAAATGGTCCGGAAATCACAATTTGGGTAGTACAAATGATTGTGAGATTCCCCGTCCTGGAGGCATGCTCAATGCGGAAAGTAACCGCGAATATCTCGCAATCGAACTGAAAAAAATGCACAGCTCTGCCGTCCCAGGATGGCAAGATTGCTTGCGCTTTGCACAACTCCTGTTCGAGGTACTGATCGATCAGGGATTGATCACAGTCAGCTCTAAGCTCATCCATCACGTTCCCAACGCCCCTTCCCGCCTCTTGAGTCTTTGAAATGGTTGCTTCCACGCACAAGTGACCCAACACCGGAATTGTGTCGTGCCGCGTAGCGGGGGCTGCTTGAATGAGCTGTTGGGGCGGGCGTGGCCACTTCCCGACCCCGGGCCAATGCCGCCTTGCTTCTGCAACTCAATGCGAGCCGATCATGCCACGGCTGGTGGGATGGAGCCTGCATGGGAAACATTGCCGAGCGTTGCCGCCGTAGGCGAAGAGTGATTGCGCCAGAGTGGTGAAACCGAAGGCAAAGTGACGAGCTTGCTGATGCCAGCAGCAGTTGGAACCGTTACGTAGAGCCGACCGGTGATTTACTGACGAGGCTGCCGAAAGACGAAGGGCCAACCAACCCAGCCCGCCGCCGCCTAGTTCCGGAATCAGGCCGACGCGCGCAGCGGCGCCGGCTTGAATGAACTTTTAGACCGTGCCTCTCGCCATTCGCTCCCGCTTGGGTCGTTGAATGCGCAGATAGAGAATGGCGCCAATGAACCCAAGAAAGATGATGACCAATAGCCAGATGATCTTGTCATTGCCAGTTGCTGGTTCATTTCTGATGCAGTCAATGAGTGCCCACAACCAGAGCCCAGCGATACACAGGAAAAGTGACAACATCAGCCCAGTGTGAATCGACGCAGGCAATCCCGCCGATGAGGCTGGTGCACTTTGTGCGATTGCAGGAAAAGACATGGCGAGCATTGGTGCTACAAACTTAAATTGAGGCAAGAGAATTATCCGGTGAGATTTAACTCTGGACTTAAGCCGACTCGCGATGAGGTGTCGGTTTGAATGAACGGTTAGGCGGCTGTGGCTGCTTACGGACCCTCGGACCAATGCTGCCTTGCTTGCGAAGCCCAACGCGAGCCGATCATGCCACAGCTTGCGGAGCGGAGCTTGCCCAGAAAACCTTGCCAAGCGTTGCTGCCGAAGTGCGATGACGTGATTACGGCAGGGTAGTGAAGCGTAAGACGAAGTGGCGGACCTTTCAGATGCCAGAAACAGTTGGAAAGGTTACCCGGAGCCGCCCGGAAACTTGCTGGTGTTGCTGCCGAAAGAGGAAGTTTCTGCGAACCCAACACACCACTGGCTAATGCTCGCGGCAAGCTGCGTCAAAGTGAGGAGCGCACGGGACCCGCAAGCGGAGCTTGTGGGTGTCGACTTGATTAACCAGTTGGCTGTCGAGCGAAAGCCGCAAGGAGTGTTTCATAGATGATCGGGTAGGTTGCGAACCCAAAATTGCATCGCTCCGAGGGCGCGGAGCTCCTCCGGATCAAGGGACTCTGTTTCAAGCCAGCTCAGAGCTGTCGCTACAGCGTATCTTCCGCAAAGATGAACGAGGTGCCGAGGTAGCTGCTCTACGCTTGGCTCGTAATTCGATATAGCCAAACGCAAGAAGCTCTTTAATTCGATTGTGCCGTTGGGGGCAAGTGCGATAAGCAACCGCCCGGCCAGTTCTTGTGCGCCCGCCCCCGCTGGAGTGGCGGGGCCATTCGTGAATACCAACAACAAACCGGCCAGCACACGGTCCTCAGGTAGCGCCCGTAGTCGAGATCTGCAAAACTGAAGTTGTTGCGGATTGTTGAAGCCAAATGCTGCTGCTCGATCAGCAACGAAGGACGCAATTTCTGAGGGCTGCATGAGAAGGCTTAACACCTGAGTTAAGCCGCGCTGTGGAGCGGCCTCGGCTTGAATGGCCTGTTAGGCCTCGGGCG
>DNHA01000100.1:2714-3099 GCA_003486025.1 Micrococcaceae bacterium
AGACTCGATGCTCCTGCGACGAGCTCAATTATCACCGATTACTGGCTTTCAGGATCGATGAACTCAAGCCTGGCTCCATCCGCATACCCCCGCTGATTGGTCGTGAGCCAAGCCCACTGCAGCGGCTTGCCAATGCAAGACACCCATAGAGAACTTAAGGTTTGGTGGGAGAAATCTGAGTGTGAGCCAGAAGTGATCGCAATTGTGTCGTTGTCAGCTACGGCAGAAAACGTGATCGTACGCGGGTCGAATTGCAGCTCTACAGCCAAGATGGGCCCGGTGACTTGCTGGTGTCGCTGCCGAAAGAAGAGGGGGCAGTCAACCCGGCCCACCGCCGCCCAATTCCGAAATTTTGACGCGGCGCGTAGCGGCGTCGGCTTGAGTC
>DNHA01000330.1 GCA_003486025.1 Micrococcaceae bacterium
GGCCTGGCCATTGACCGCGCCAGGAATCGGGAAGAACGGCCCGACGTTGCCGGTACGGTCCACCAGGCGTGCCCAGAAAAACAGGCTCGCCCCCGCCAGCAGGCTGTGCATTTCATGCTTGGCCTGCGGATAGCTGAAGTCGCTCAGCTTCTCGGCCGTAGTCAGGTCCGGCGACTCGCTATACCAGACCTCCGTGCGCTGGGTGTCCTCTGCACCTGGTGGAAACCCCCACTGGATGCCGATGCCGAAGACCAGGCTGGTGGTGGTCAGGAACGCCACCGCCGGCGGTAAGCCGACCTTGCCGGTCAACTCGACCTCTGGACTGCTACCCCAGATTGAGGTCACATCCATAGCGTTGGCCGAACTCACCCGGGCGACATAACGCCCGCTGTAGATGTTTTCTACCTCCGCGCCAAGGTTTCCGGTACGCGGCAGACGCACCCAGTTCCCGCTGTCCTTGCGCCACTCCACGTTGTACGCGGTCGCCCCAGGAACAGCGTCCCAGGTGATGCGCATGCCAGTAACCGCAATCCCCTGCGACACGACGCTACGCGCCTCCAGGGTGATGTTCGCCGGCGGCGACATGACGCCCGGCGGCAGAACGCTGGTGGGCTGCGGATCGATCCGGGCGCCCGTGTCGATGGCCGGAAACTTCAGCGGTTCGTGCTGAGTAGCGGCGATCTTGAACTGGTGCAGGCCTTGAGGATCGATGGTTTGCACTCGAAAGCGCATCACAGCCAGGTCAGCGCTTTCCACGGACCAACTGCACTCAGGCTCAGGCAGCTCCGAATAGTCAGCCATCACGGTGACCAGGCGGCCAGAGACCGACTTGACGATCCGACCCTCTGACTTGCCGCTTGGCAGGTTCAGAATTAACCGGTCCTCTTCATGCACCTCGGCATCGATATCCAAGGTGATGACGCGCCTGGTGGCCGCACTGATACGCCCGCCATTCGGCCGCCCCGAGAACATCTCATCAGCCACGCAGATGATCTGCCCAGGCTCAACGTTTTGGCCTTCCATGCCGGTAGTGAAGCTGACAGACCACTCTTCGTACTGCTCGGACTTCAGCGCCCAGACCCCGTGACGGATCGCCTCGCCCTCGACGGTGCAGCCGAAGCGGGAGATATCGAGCATCCTGTGGCCCAGCGAACCAATAAGCTCGTCATTGGTAACAGGGGCAGGCTGGGTCTTGAATTCGTTCTCTGGGTTGTCCCAGGCCACTTTGGCCCGGGTGTGTCGGTCAGGGTACGCAGCAGCGACGTATTCAAACTCGCCGATGATGTTCGAGCGGGTGAAAACATAGCCGTCTTCATTACCTGGAATGTCCGCCACCATGGTGACCTTGGATCCATTCCAGCAGCTGCTGCCACGAAACACGCTGGCCAAGTCCGACAGCAGCGCATAGCCCTCTATCGAATCCTGGATGTAGACATTGGTCGTCATGCGGGGCTGCAAGCCACCCTTGCCATCGGACACCATCACATCGCAGTAACGACCGATCTCGTAGAGCGTCCAGTGATCGACCATGTCAGCGGTGATGCGACGGCCCAGGCCATGACGGCGGTGCAACAGCAGGTCACGCCAAATCCAAACGGGGTTATTGGTGTAGGCCAGCTTGAACGTGCCGTTCCAATCCCCGGTGTAGGTGCGGCTTTGCGGATCGTAATTGCTGGGAACCTGAACAATCCGGCCGCGCATTAGAAAGCTGGCTTTGGGCGTGTTCTGAAACTGCTTGGCATCAAACTGAAGGCCGCCCAAGGCCAGGTTTGGATAGCGTAGCTTTTTGTCGATGACCTCGGTCAAGCCCTTGACCCGCATAAGGTCGGCCCAGTTCGAGTCATTGCGGTTCGGCGTCAGTCGGCGAACACGCACAAGCGCGCTCGTGAAACCTTCCGGCAAGTCAATCCGGTGGGTGCGCTCGTACTCTGTGGTGCCCTTGTCGTCCAGCGTGGCTGACACAACGGTCTGATAACTGCCGCCATCAACGGATAGGTCTATGGCGTAATCAATGCGATAGCCAATCTGGTCACCGTTGGTCTTGACCTGCCAGATCTGCGGCCAGGACAGACGGATACGAACCGCCGACAACTGCTGATCGGTAATGGCGCGCGTCCAGGCGTTGTCCGACTTCAGCTCAACCGGCAGGCCTTGTGAGGCCTCATTCTCGATGGCCGGAAAGCCAGCGATATGTTCTTGGTCCACGGTGCCCGGGCGAAAATCCCAGATAGTGCCCGGGAAGTTTTCGCTGCCGTCCGGCGAGATCAGGGGCGTACCGTTGAGCTTGATCGATTGCCTGTCATTGACCGGGCCAACAATCGGCCCCTCGCTCAAGGCATACAGAAGCTTGACCGTGGCGACCGATAGCGCGCTGTCTGGAGCCTTGTATGGGGTGTATGGCTTCTTCTCACCACCTTTGCCGCCCATAACGCGGGCAGCAGCAGGCCGGCGCCGGCGCTTGGTAGCGGGCGCTGTTGCTGTCTTGGACATGGTTTTTCATTACTGCTGGTCTTCCGAGAAGATGCCGACCGAGATGAGAGCGCCGCCGATATCGCGCTCACCGTAGAGCAGAGGCTTGCAACGGCCTTGAGCCATAGTGGTAACCGCGCCGCCGAATGCATAGGAAGGTCTGTTGCCGTCGCCCTCCTTATCCAGCACGCCCATCGGCGAGGGCGACATGCTCATGGCAATACCGCCAATCATCAGGCCGGCGCCCGCTGCCACCAGGTAGTACTGCTGGGTAATCGCCCCAATTACCACAAGAGCCAGGCCGGCAATGGTGGCGAACAGGCCACCGCCCTTGCTGCCGATCACGATTGGCGCAATGCGGATAGGCTCAACGGTGTCCTGGCGCATCTCGATCTCGTTTTCACCGAGGTTCTGCTTGCCACGAAATACCGCATAGGTCAGGCCGCGCTCTTCGGAGAACCTCAGAAAGCGCTTGAAGCCCGGGATTTTCACGCACAAGGCGTGGACGGCCTCAGCACAAGAGGCGACGGCCAGGTGATGCACGCGCCCGAACCGGGCACCCAGCACGCCATAGAGCATCACCAGCACCACCAGAGGCTGCGGGCGAACCGTTGTTCTCATGGCCATCAGTCAACCTCCGGCACTCGTTGGTGCCGAAGAATCAGCACGGTGTAATCGGCCCACATGCCGCCGTAAACGTCGCGGGTGGATTTCTTGTTGTAGCGGTGATGCAGGAAGGTGCCCGGGGCCGGGTGTAGATCCGGATCGCTGGCCAGCAGGCCGTCACCCAGATAGATGCCAGCGTGGTTCGGTGCAGCAGCGTTGATCTGCATGACAATCATGTCGCCCTTGCGCGGCATCGAGACCGGATAGAACCCGGCATCCTCGTAGTATTTTTCGTAGAGGCTTTCACCGTCGTTCCACCAGCCATCCCGGCGCGGGTAGTTCGGCAGTTCAATCCCATGCTCGCGCTCGTAGTAGTCGCGGCACAGGGCATAGCAGTCCAGCAGGCCGTGACCGAACTCTCGACCGACCAAGGGCGCCTGGTACCCGCAGGGCTTAAACTCGAAATACTCCCCTGACGGCCAGCTCACAATGCCCCAGGGCTTTTCGTGCAACTCACAGCTGACACGGTCGGCCATGCTCGGCATGGGAGGCACGTCGGGGTGGCTGTGAATAATCATTGCCACTTCGCCGCGATCCTCTGCATCGCACTTGTCGCCAGGGTTGATGATGAAGTGCTCGCTCGGGGTCTTGGCATCGTTGCGGCACGGGACGTACTTCAGGCGCCCCGCCTCGCGGATCACCACACCACAGCTCTCCTTGGGAAACTCAGCAGCGGCGTGGGCCTGGATCTGTTTCAGCATCGTTTTATTCATGGTTGCCTATCCAATAAGCGAAGCGCCCGGCGCACCACCAAATGGCAGCGGGTTTCCTTTCCCGTGTCGCATCTCACAGGCACTCGGGAGTCCGTTACAGCGATCCAGCGCAGGGTCAGTTACCGGGTTGCCGTCGAGGTCGAACATCTTGATGCCGGTGTAGTTGCAGTCGGGCCCGCGATACTCGCCCCACAAGCACCACTCGCAGCGGTTCATGATCAAGCCGCCTGGAAGCATCTGCCCTTTCACCGCCGTCGGCGGCGCCAGGGAAAACACAACCTCCTCTCGCAACAAACTGGTCACCTGATTGATGTAGGAGATATCCAGCTTTTCCATGGCGCTGGCCGTGGGGTTGCCTTCGGGGAAGTTCGCGGCATCCAGGTACTTGGCATAGGTCTGCCGCACCGTCAGCTTGACCCCGCTCATCCCCTGGAACTGGCGGCACAACGCAGTGATCGTTCCGTCGATGTTGCTGATCTTCAGCATCGGCGTTGAGTTGTTACCCTCAACGCTGCGCCCAAAGCCGCCCGTTTCGTACGGCCTGGGCAGGTATGCCTCCCCCTTCCAGATGATCGGGGTCGACTGCTGGTGAGCGTGGTATCGCAAGATACCCATGCCCCGCGCCTCACCATCCAACTCGATCAG
>DNHA01000054.1:0-209 GCA_003486025.1 Micrococcaceae bacterium
ATCACCAGCGGCGCCCTGGCCGTATACGGCAAGGTGCAGTTCTCGGTGCACATGGTTGACCACATGTCTTTGACCATGATCGCTCCAATTTTCATGGTGCTTGGCACCCCGGTCACCCTGGCGCTGAAGGTCTTGGGTTCACGAACCGATGGAACCAGAGGACCACGCGAATGGATCCTGTGGGCGGTGCATTCGAGGTATTCCGCGGT
>DNHA01000054.1:258-3829 GCA_003486025.1 Micrococcaceae bacterium
TTTCTACTTCACCCCGATTCTCGAGATCGCCATGAAGTACCACGCCGGGCACGAATTGATGAACCTGCACTTCTTGCTGACCGGATACCTCTTTGCCTTGTCGCTGGTCGATGCCGACCCAATTCCCAAGCGTTACCCGTATCCGATGCGGCTGATTGTGCTGCTGGCTACCGTAGCGTTCCACGCGTTCTTCGGTGTGGCAATGATGGGCAGTGAAAACCTCTTGGCTCCCGATTGGTTCGGCAATATGGGTCGCACCTGGGGTGGCACGGCAATGGAAGACCAAGTTGTGGGTGCTGGCGCGATGTGGGCCATTGGCGAGGTGCCGACCTTGGTCCTGGCCATTCTCGTAGTGGTTTCGTGGCTACGACAGGACAAAAAGGACACCAAACGCTATGACCGCCAGGCAGAGCGTGATGGGGACGCCGAGCTGGCGGCCTACAACCAGATGTTTGCACAGATGAAACAGCAAGAAACCAAGGGAGAACACCGTGGCAGCTAAGCTATGGAAGTTGACGGCGGCAATGCTGGCCGGTGGGTTGCTGCTGTCTTCGTGTGCCGCACCGGAAACCAGCGCCGACATGCCAGATGACCTAACTCATCAAAAAGCTACCGAGCAGCCAGTGCAGCCCAGTGCGCAGAGCCCGGCGCCGAGCCAGAGCGCAGAAGAAATGACCCGGGCACAGTTCATCGCCTCGACCGGATCGGTCATTGCGGCAACCTTGGGTTTCCCCAATTCACGTCAAATTTCGGCCGAGGAGCTCAAAGGACTGGCGGTGCCGCCCGCTGACACCCTCAAAGACGTCGTGGTGCTGCCCTCCCAGTGCTCGCAACCAGTCGAAGACTTGAATTGGTCACCGGCTCAAATGGGAACCGAAGCTGCGCGGACCGACTTCACTAACGAAGCGCAAAATATTGCGGGATCCATTGAAGTGGCCAAGGTGACCAACCGGCAGAAGCTCGAAGATCACTACAAGACGGTGCTTGAAATTCGCACCGAGTGTGAAAATGTGAAGCTCAATGGACTGGAGTACACCGAAACACTGATATTCTCCAGCCCCGGAATATCCGGCGTTGAGTCCCAGTTGTATTACACACGCACCGGGGACTCCGCGAACGCCCGCGAATCGCTGGTGCTTATGCAAAGCAAGGGCGACTACGTGGTCATGGTTTCGTTCATGTCCACCGTCTCTCTGGCAGAACAACAATTCAAAGACGTGGCCAAGACCATCTTGGACACCGCGGTTTCACAGCTGTAACTGGCTTAGCATCGCTTCATACTCTTCGGCGGTGAAAGTCCAGTGGAGGATAATTAATACTTCACTGTCGCATTTAGATAGTGAAGTCGCCTTGAAAGGACCATCATGAGTGCAACTTCCGATTCAGTACGCGCAAACTACAAGGTGAGGGCCAGCGAGCTGTTGGGTCGCAACTGGTTGAACACCGGTGGCGAACAACTGAATCTCGAAGCTCTCCGTGGCAAGATTGTCATCCTCGATTTTTGGACCTTCTGCTGCATCAATTGCCTTCACGTGTTGGACGAGCTGCGTCCTCTCGAGGCAAAATACGCCGACGTGTTGGTGACCGTTGGCGTGCACTCCCCAAAGTTTGAGCACGAGGCAGACCCAGACGCACTGGCTGCCGCCGTGGAACGCTACGAAATCCACCATCCGGTACTTGACGATCCAGAACTTGTCACCTGGCAGGCCTACGGCGCCCGTGCCTGGCCGACTCTGGTCGTCTTGGATCCCGAAGGCTACATCGTGGCGCACCTCTCCGGTGAGGGCCATGCACAAGGCCTTGGCTCACTTGTTGATGAACTAGTCGCCGAGCACGAAGCCAAGGGCACCTTGCACCGTGGGAACGGCCCCTATGTGGCTCCCGAAGCACGCGAGGGTGATCTGCGGTTCCCCGGAAAGACCATCTCCTTGGAGAACGGTAATTTCCTGGTCGGCGACTCCGGGCACCACCGCTTGGTAGAACTGGGCAATGATCTGAGCACCGTGGTGCGCACCATCGGAGCCGGTGTTAAGGGCTACGCCGATGGGGACGCACAAAGCGCCCAGTTTAATGAACTGCAGGGCCTGACCGCACTGCCCACCGAGCTAGCCGCAAAGGTCGGCTACGACGTAATCGTTGCAGATACCGTCAACCACCGCTTGCGCTCGGTCAATCTGAGCACCGGCGAGGTAGGTACGCTAGCTGGCAACGGAGTGCAGCGCCTCTTGGATGCTGAAAATGCTCGCCAGGAACACCAGTCAGCTGACTTGGGCACCGACTCGCTGAACGTGTCGCTGTCCTCGCCATGGGACGTGCTCTACCACCCATCGGGCAAGGTCATCATCGCGATGGCCGGAACCCACCAGATCTTCTCCTTCGACCCATTGACCAGCGCCTTGCATGTGTACGCCGGTAGTGGCTTGGAAGGTCTGTCAGACGGAGCACCATTGGAGGCATGGTTCGCCCAGCCTTCCGGACTGACCTTGGACACCAATGATGATGTGTGGGTTGCTGATTCGGAGACCAGCGCTCTGCGTCGTTTGGAAATCGATGAGCATGGAGAGGCCATCAGCGTCCACACCGCTATTGGTGCAGGATTGTTCGACTTTGGTTTCCGCGATGGCGCAGCGGACCAGGCCCGCCTGCAGCACCCACTGGGTGTGACCGCGCTTCCCGATGGTTCCATTGCCGTGGCGGATTCGTACAACGGGGCCGTGCGCCGCTTTGATCCGGTGACGCAAATGGTTTCTACCCTGGCCAAGGGGTTGAAGGAACCAGCGGACGTATTGCTTGATGACTCGGTTGACGGCGCTCCGGTACTGCTCGTGGTGGAAACCAACACGCACCAGCTGATCCGCATTCCGGTGCCTGCCGAAGCGCTGGTCGTTGACGAGGGCGCAAGCCAGACCCAACGGCCGAAGACCAAGGTGCAGGCCGGCCAGCACGAGATCGTGGTGCGCTTTGGTGCCCCTAAGGGACAGAAACTCGATGACCGCTGGGGAGACCCCACGCAGTTGAAGATTTCGGCCAGTCCCGAAGAGCTGCTTCTTGACGGTGGCGGCACCTCTATCGGTTTGACCAGGACCTTGAAGCTGAACCCCGAGGTAAGCGAGGGCGTATTGCACATTACAGCCCGTGCCGCGGCCTGCGATGGGGAACCTGGCGGAGAAATTCCAGATCATGCAGCCTGCCACCTCTACCAGCAAGACTGGGGCATCCCGGTGGAGCTCGATGAGTCCGGAGATAACGAACTCTTGCTGGATCTTCGTGGAGTGAATTAGCCACCGCAGCTCCTAGAGCAGGACGCGCTTTGCCATGCGAAGCGCGCCTTGCTCATTTAAAAGCCAAGAAATTGAGGAAACCTCACCAATTTCATGCCATCCAGTCGTTAGACTGGATGGCGACAGGAGGGGCCGAAACATTACAGTATCGGCCAACTAATTAGTGGCGAATAAGATGTTCCGGGCACTGGAAGTTCCGAACTATCGGTTATGGGTCATTGGTGCACTTGTCTCTAATATCGGCACGTGGATGCAACGTGTGGCCCAGGACTGGCTGGTGCTCACGGAGC
>DNHA01000054.1:3919-5548 GCA_003486025.1 Micrococcaceae bacterium
TTGCCGACAGATATGACAAGCGCAAGATCTTGCTGGTGACCCAAACTTTCATGGGCCTGTGCGCGCTGGTCCTGGGAACCCTGGTCATCACTGGAACGGTGCAACTGTGGCACGTTTATGTATTGGCCGCGCTGCTGGGGGTGGGCTCGGCCTTTGACGCTCCAGCCCGGCAGGCGTTTGTCTCCGAAATCGTGCCGGGGACGCACCTAACCAACGCAGTGGCGCTCAATAGTGCCAACTTCAACCTCGCCCGGCTGGCAGGACCTGGCATCGCCGGTGTCGTGATTGCGTTGGTGGGAACCGGACCGGCCTTCTTGCTCAACGGCCTGTCATTCCTTGCGGTGCTCTTCTCCTTGAGCAGCATGAAAATTTCTGAGCTGAGCCGTTCAAAACCTGTCAGGAGAGCAAAAGGACAAGTACGCGAGGGATTCAGATATGTGAAAAACCGCAAAGATCTCTTGCTGATCTTTGCGATGGCCTTTGTGATTGGCACCTTCGGCCTGAACTTCCAATTGACCAACGCGATGATGGCCGCCGAAGTTTACGGTGTAGGTGCGGCAGAGTACGGAATTCTGGGCAGCATCATGGCCATCGGCACCTTCGCCGGAGCATTATTTGCCGCGCGCCGTTCTAGACCACGCTGGCGTTTTGTCATTGGTGGCGGCATTGCATTTGGCGCCACGGCACTGCTCTCGGCACTGATGCCGCACTACCTGCTTTTTGCCGCAAGTCTCGTGTTGGTAGGGCTTAGCTCGCTGACGTTCCTGAACAGCTGCAACACCATGGTGCAGACCTCGGTTCCGCCAAGGTATCGCGCACGCGTCTTGGCGCTGTATCTGATGGTGGTACAGGGCGGAACGCCTCTCGGGGCGCCCCTAGTGGGTTGGATCGCCGAACTGCTGGGGGTACGCGCCGCAGTGGCGTTCGGAGCTGTACTTTCGCTGGCAGTCTCCGTGCTGGCACTGATTATTTGGCAACGGTTCCGAGCAGATGCTGGGCCTCTGCGAACGCAGTTCAAAGAAATTATCTTGCCGCACCAACGGCGCGAGACGACCGAAGATTAGTCTTCGGAACCGGCTACGGGAACCACACTGACCTCGGAAGTGCTCGTGGTGAGCTGAGCGGTGAATGAGAATTCATCGCTCACGGTCTTTTTCTCCAACGAACCGGTGCGCAGATCCTGCTCGGTCAGCGACAACTTTGCGGTGACCTTCAACGGGCTGAGCACCCAGGCGCCGTTATAGTAATTAACCTCAATAGTCGGATATTTCGCGATGGACCATTTGATAGTTTCCGGGTTCACCCGGGACGGGGTGTGATACGCAAACGGGCAGCCCGACGGCATAAGTACCTGCTGTGCGGCACATTCATCGAGGTATCCGCGGACCTTGGAATTGATCTGGGCGATAAATTCTTTGGTGGGCTGTGTCTTCAATGAAATTTCTACCGGCTTCTTGGCAGGGCCGGTGACGACCACACCACGGGTGTCGGCTTCGAAGTTCTTAGTGCTGAAGCTTGCATCGGTAATCGAGGGGTAGAACACCGGCAAGGTGCTGACGCCTTTAACCAGCGGGATTTTCTGTCCGCTGACGGAGACCTCATTGACCGTATTCGCTTTGACCTTGACCG
>DNHA01000363.1:0-152 GCA_003486025.1 Micrococcaceae bacterium
CTCGGTAACCGGGTGCTCGACCTGGAGCCGGGTGTTCATTTCCATGAAGAAAAATTCTTCAGGGTTCTCATCGCTGACCAAGAACTCCACGGTTCCGGCCCCGACGTAATCTACCGAGGCCGCCGCGGCGACCGCGGCCGCTCCGATGCGTT
>DNHA01000363.1:219-4453 GCA_003486025.1 Micrococcaceae bacterium
TGCAAGGAGCATTCGCGTTCGCCCAGATGCACGGTGTGACCGAACTGGTCGGCTAGCACCTGCACCTCGATATGCCGCGGGTTGCGCACCAGACGTTCTAAGAACAAGGTGTCGTCACCGAAAGCACTGCGCGCGGTACGCCGGGCACTAGCCAAGGCTTCGGGAAGCTGCTCCGGTGTGTCCACGGCGAACATTCCTTTGCCGCCGCCGCCTGCCGAGGGCTTGATGAGCAACGGAAAACCGACTTCTCCGGCCGCGCCCAACAGCTGGTCATCGCTCAGCCCAGGTTCGGCAATGCCGGGCACCACGGGTACCTGATGAGCGACAACATGGTTCTTGGAACGGATCTTGTCGCCCATGAGATTAATCGATTTCACCGATGGACCAATGAACCTGATCCCGGCATCTTCCAGTGCTCGGGCAAAGTCCACGTTTTCGGACAGGAAACCGTAGCCCGGGTGGACCGCTTGGGCTCCGGTGTCCTTGCACGCTTTGAGTATCGCATCGATGCTCAGGTAGCTCTGATTGGCTGGACCAGGGCCAATCCGTACTGCTGTGTCCGCTTCGCTCACGTGCAATGCCCCGGCGTCAGCGTCCGAATACACGGCGACCGAGCGGATGCCCAGGGTTCGTAAACTACGGATGATGCGCACGGCAATTTCGCCGCGATTGGCGACGAGCACCGTGTCAAAAAGTTCAGTGTTCATGATTGTCTCCTCGCATTACATCCGGAATAGACCGAAGGACGTCTCCGGTAATGGCTGGCGGGCGCATACTTCAAGGGCAAGTCCCAAGACGCGGCGGGTATCGGCTGGGTCGATGACGCCGTCGTCCCAAAGCCTTGCGGTGGAGTAATAGGGGTTTCCTTGGTTTTCATATTGTTCTCGGATGGGGGCTTTGAAAGATTCTTCTTCCTCATCGCTCCAGGTGCCGCCCGAGGCCTCGATACCGTCGCGTTTCACCGTAGAAAGCACCGAAGAAGCCTGATTGCCGCCCATCACGGAGATGCGGGCGCCTGGCCACATCCACAAGAAGCGAGGGCTGTAAGCGCGTCCGCACATTGAATAGTTGCCGGCACCGAAGGAACCGCCGATGACCACTGTCAGCTTCGGTACTCGTGCGGTGGCTACCGCGGTGACCATCTTCGCACCGTGCTTGGCGATGCCGTCTGCTTCGTAGTCACGGCCCACCATGAAACCGGCGAGATTCTGCAAGAAGAGCAGCGGGATGCCACGCTGGTCGCATAGCTCAATGAAGTGCGCGCCCTTCATCGCAGACTCGGAGAACAGCACACCGTTATTGGCGATGATTCCGACCTGGTGACCATGGATATGAGCGAAACCAGTCACCAGCGTAGTTCCGTACTCCGCCTTGAATTCATGGAATTCACTGCCGTCGACGAGCCGCGTGATGACTTCTCGGACATCGTAGGGCGCGTTGACATCTACCGGCACAATGCCTGGAAGTTCGCTAGCTGGATAGAGAGGTTCGGCGACTTGCTCGGCGATCTTCCAGGCCGGGGTGGGGTTAGCCGGGAGGGTCGAGATGATGTCGCGGATGATCATCAGCGCGTGTTCATCATTTTCTGCCAAATGATCTACCACTCCGGAAGTTTTGGCGTGCAGATCTCCGCCGCCGAGCTCTTCTGCCGTGACGATTTCACCGATGGCGGCTTTCACCAGCGGTGGGCCGCCTAAGAAGATTGTTCCTTGGTTGCGGACGATCACCGTTTCATCGCTCATCGCCGGCACGTAGGCGCCGCCGGCGGTGCAAGAACCTAAGACCGCGGCGAGCTGAGGGATCTTTTTAGCCGAAAGGTTCGCTTGGTTGAAAAAGATTCGCCCGAAGTGGTCGCGGTCTGGGAAGACCTCATCTTGCATGGGCAAGAATGCTCCGCCTGAGTCGACGAGGTAAACGCAGGGCAGAGAATTTTCCAAGGCAATTTCTTGAGCGCGTAAATGCTTTTTGACCGTCATCGGGAAGTAGGTTCCGCCCTTGACCGTCGCGTCGTTGGCAATGACCAGAACATGGCGTCCATGCACCATGCCAATTCCGGCGATGACCCCAGCGCCGGGGCTGGCCCCGCCATACATGCCCTCGGCGGCCAGCGGTGCGATTTCCAGGAAAGGCGAGCCCTCATCGAGCAGTTGATTCACGCGGTCGCGCGGCAGAAGCTTGCCGCGGTCCAGATGGCGTTGACGTGATTTTTCGGATCCGCCACGCGCGGCGGTCTCTAGCCGCTGATGCAGTTCTTCAGTCAGCGCGGCGTATTGCTTCGCGTTCTGCTGGTACTTTTCCGCGGAAGTATCGAGCTGCGAGGGCAGGGTCTTCACTGGTGCTCCTTAGTTGACGGTCTGCGTGGCAGGCTGCTCGGTGGGCTCGCTAGGCAGCTGTTGTGCGCTCGGTAGCGGGGTATTCGGAGATTTGGTCGTTTCGGGGAGGGCCAGAATTCTATAGGCCATAGCAACAAAATTTTGCTGCACTTGATCCAGAGAAAGCCGGCCGTGGGGGCGGTACCAATGGGCTACGCCGGTACCCATTTCCATAACCGCGAGTCTGGCCATGGTCAGATCAGGGGTGTTAAATTCACCGCTCTTGTCGCCTTCGTTCAGAACCTCGGTAAAAAGTGCTTCATACTCGTCGCGTAGTTGTTGCATTTCTTCGCGGGCCACCGGGGTCAGAGAGCGCATTTCGTATTCGGCTACGCGTGCGGTCTGTGGGTTGGTTGCGGTGAAAGCGACGTGGAAGGCGATGAGTTGGGCGAGCTGATGTGTTGGGGTTTGGGCGGTGCTCAGTGCGTCACGTCCGCCGTTGATCATGGCTTTGAGGCAGTCGCTGATGATGCGGACCAAGAGATCGTGTTTGCTGCCAACGTAGTGGTAGAGAGTCGCTGAATTGATGCCAGCTGCGGTTCCAAGTTCACGGATTCCGGTGGCTGCGAAGCCTTGTTGGGCAAAGCGTGCGACTGCCGCACGCTGTACCTGATCAATGTCCATCGGTCAGTGCCACTTCCTCAAAACTTGCGTCTATATGCCGATTGATTGACTCTCATTACAGTCCTAAATGTGAGCTGTGTCAATGCCTTGAAGTCAATGAGCCGAGATTAAGTATTTTCTTCGATAGACTCCCACGGGAGAACCAATTAGGAGTCTTTCCATAAAATTCTGCGGATCTGGGGTGTTTGTTGAGCGTCGAGCAGGTTTCGCCTATCAACCGCCGAGCACGTGCGGCGGTGGCCGCGCTCTTTCTCACCAACGGGGCGCTTTTCGCCAATATGGCGCCGCGACTTCCCGAGCTGAAAAGTGAATTTGAGCTGGGCGAGGCAAGCTACGGCTTCCTGGTTACCGCATGGCCCATTGGTGCGCTGATTGCCGGGCTAGCCGCAGGTAGGCTCATTCGCCGTTTTGGCTCTGCGCTTGTAGCCGTCATCGGAACTATGGTCACTGGGCTGGCCCTGCTGGGAGCAGGAAATGCGCCGAGCCTGGCTCTGCTGGCGGGGGCGTTCTTGCTAGGCGGAGCCATGGATGCGATTACCGACGTGGCACAGAATTCGCACGGGCTTTTGGTGCAGCGGCGTTATGGACGTTCGATTCTCAACTCTTTTCACGCTTTCTGGTCGGTGGGTGCGGTCCTTGGCGGGTTGATGGCGGCAGGAGCCATGGCGTTAAAAATCTCGTTGAGTGTGCATTTTGGAATATCATTTCTCGTCTTCGCTGCGGTCGCGCTTACTGCGCTCAAATTCTGTCTCACGGACAGGGCAGAGACAACAGAGGTTGAAGAAGTGCTGCCTGCGCAGCATCTGGCTGGCGCGCCTGGGCCCGTGGCCAAACGTCGAAACCATACCGCCTGGGTAATGACCGCGCTGGTGCTGATCTCTACGGCCGGAGTGATGGTTGAAGATGCCGGGAATTCATGGGCTACGTTGTATCTTGCCGATTTCTTGGGAACCCCAGCAGCCTTTGCGGCGCTCGGATACATTTCTTTGGTGGGCGCTCAATTTATTGGGCGGATCCTCGGCGATGGGATGGTTGACCGGCTGGGTCAGCGGCTCGTTGCGCAAATTGGTGCGCTTTGTGTAGTGCTTGGTATGGGTCTGGCTCTTGCATTGCCCACGGTTCCCGGGAGTCTTCTCGGGTTTGCGGCCGCTGGATTCGGTGTGGCCACCTTGGTGCCGGCGGCGATGGAACATGCCGACAGACTGCCGGGACTATCGCCTGGAACTGGACTGAGCGTG
>DNHA01000310.1 GCA_003486025.1 Micrococcaceae bacterium
ATCGGCCCGGAAGGTCGCCTCTCCAGGCACCGAAATCATCGAACTAACCCCGGATTTCGGGGCAGACTCCTGTGAGGGAAACTTCGAAAGCTACCTTGCGGCCATCGCGGTCATGGATAAGGTGCTCAATTATCCCGGCGAATACGATGCGGTGATCCAAGCCGGTTATGGCGAGCACGGCCGCGAGGGCCTCCAGGAACTGCTCGACGTTCCGGTTGTTGATATCACCGAGGCCGCTGCGTCCACCGCACAGTTCCTCGGTCACAAGTATTCTGTGGTGACCACCTTGGACCGCACGGTTCCGCTGATTGAGGACCGCTTGAAACTTGCAGGGCTGACCGATCGGCTCGCCTCGGTGCGGGCCAGCGGGTTGGGAGTCCTGGAACTTGAATCGGATCCAGAGCGCGCCGTCGCCGCAATTGTCGAGCAGTCACGCCAAGCGGTAGAAAACGATAAGGCCGAGGTCATCTGCCTTGGATGCGGCGGCATGGCGGAGCTGGAGGCAAGGGTCAGTGAAGCGACCGGAGTGCCCATTGTGGACGGAGTTCGCGCCGCGGTGACCATCGCCGAGTCTCTGGTCCGCATGGGACTGAGCACTTCCAAGGTGCGCACCTACGCCACCCCGAGACCCAAAAAGATCACCGGTTGGCCCCTATCCCAGGCTGCTCGCACCGTGCACGCCTGAAATCTCGATGAGGTAAAGATGCAGCCAAGCCCAAGGCGAAACCCAGCCTTTTCCCAGAGTGAGTGCCTAGAGTCGTAAGTACCTCTTGAAGGTGCGAGTGATGACAAGTTGCCCCTGACGCGATCCGCGTTGGGGGCTTCACTCTTGGGTGGACCATTCATCGGCGAGAACCGCATAGGTCATTCCGTCGAGCCATTGCCCCTCGCGGTGCAGACCACTGCGCACCGAATAACTTTCGCGTCGCATACCAATGCGTTCCATCAAACGCCACGAGGGTTCATTGGCCGCAAAACATTCGGCCACGACTCGGCGCAAGCCTAGCGGCCCAAAGCATAGATCCAATACGGAGCGCACCGCTTCGCTGGCGAATCCTTGACCGCCGTAGTTTGGATCAAAGCTCCAACCTATTTCGGCTTCGATTGCTCGCGCTTCATCGGCAATTTCAGATTGCCCCCAGCCATCTTGCACCTTGAGCATCACGGTGCCAATCAGTCGCGATTCCCCATTTGCCTGGCCCAACTCCACTGCCACGTCATGGGCGTACCGTTTGGCGAGCATGAATTGATCAAGATATTCCTCGAAGGTTTGCGCACCAGAGGTGATCCAACGCTGCACCTGGGGCAGCTGTCGATATTCCCAGGTTGCCTGTGCGTCCTCGGTTTCGAGCCGACGCAACGTCAGTCGCTCGGTGCGCACCGGCCAGCTGACCATGTCCAAAGAATCGCTCATTGACGCAGTTTATCGCCGAGCCAGGGAACCCAAAATGCGGCTAAGAGAATTCGTGACCTTAAATGACGCCAACTGACTAGGCCTCACGTAGAAGTAAAAAATAATTGGACAACGCTTCGGTGCACTATATAACCCCGGGAAATAGCTTGCCTCACCTAACTAAACGCGATAAACCGTCGGAGAATCGAGCTTTCGATATCGTTTCCCGGCCATAAGTGAACTAGGTAACACCGCATTGGCTTATTGGTTTTAGGTGAGCTTAGGCTAGGCTAATTACTAGATCATCCACTTGCGCGGCCAACCGAGGTCGCTTTTCCACGAAGGACGACATGGCCTCCATGAAACTTCGCGCCGCAGCTCTGCTTGGCGTAGCAGCATTGACCTTGACCGCTTGCGGCTCGAACACCGCGGCCCCGGCCGAGTCTGCCCCAGCTTCCAGCTCTTCAGTGACGTTCACCGACAACAACGGCGAACACACCATCAACACCCCAGCGAAGTCGGTAGTCGCTACCGACAACCGCACCTTTGAAACGCTGGAAGCCTGGGACATCAAGCTGACCGCCGGCGCGGTCGCCCTGATGCCAGACACCATCAGCTACGCCAAGGATGAAAGCGTTGTTGACCTCGGAAGCCACCGCGAACCAAACCTCGAAGCCATCGTTGAGGTCGCGCCAGATCTGATTATCAACGGACAGCGCTTCACCCAGCACGCAGAAAAGATTTCCAAGTTGGCTCCAGAGGCGACCATCGTGAATCTTGACCCACGCGAAGGCGAGCCTTTCGACAAAGAGCTCAAGCGCCAGACCACCGTGCTCGGAGAGCTCTTCGGCAAGCAGGCTGAAGCCAAGGCACTGACCGATGACTTCGACAAGGCCGTAGCCCGCGCCAAGGCGGCCTACAACAAGGACGAGAAGGTCATGGGTCTGATCACCTCCGGCGGCGAGATCAACTACTCGGCACCGGGCAGCGGACGCAGTGTCGGCCCGGCCTTCGACATCCTGGGCCTGACCCCCGCACTGGTTGTCGAGGACGCCTCCACCGACCACGAGGGTGATGACATCTCCGTGGAAGCCATCGCAGGCTCGAACCCGGACTGGATGCTGGTGCTTGACCGCGACGGCGCAGTCGCAGCGGATGAGTCCGGCTACACCCCAGCCGCAGACCTGCTCAAGAAGTCCGAGGCACTGGCAAATGTCACTGCTTCCAAGGAAGGCAACATCGTTGTCATGCCGGCCGATACCTACACCAATGAAGGTATCCAGACTTACACCGAGTTCTTCAATGACTTTGCAGATGCGCTGGAATCCAAGTAATTCCCACGCTAACTAGCGTCTACGTGGCGCAGCCGATTACCGGCTGCGCCACGTAGCCGTATCCACCACACACCACATATATGGCGGCATCATGACGACTACGACCCCCGCGGTCAAACCCAAAGGCAGGCTCCTGGAGCCCAAGCTACTGCTTGGAATTCTCGGCGTCCTAGTGCTTTTGGGTTTTTCCCTGTTCACCGGTGTTTATGACATTTTCGGCACCGATGACGGAACAGCGATGTTCGCCATAACCCGCATTCCGCGCACCATCGCGCTGGTCCTGGCTGGGGCTGCGATGGCGATGAGCGGGCTAGTGATGCAGCTGCTCACGCAGAACCGCTTCGTCGAACCCACCACTACCGGAACCACCGAGTGGGCTGGCCTGGGTCTGCTGACAGTACTGATCATCAACCCGGAAGCCTCGCTGCTGGCGAAGATGACCGTGGCGATCATCTTCGCATTCATCGGCACCATGGTGTTCTTCCTCTTCCTGCAGCGCGTCTCGCTGAAGGCTTCGCTGACCGTGCCGATTGTGGGAATCATGCTGGGCGCCGTGGTGGGCGCCTTCTCTTCCTTTATCGCGCTGCAGACCGACATGCTGCAGTCCTTGGGTATCTGGTTTGCCGGCTCCTTCACCTCGGTGATTCGCGGGCAGTACGAGGTATTGTGGATTGTGGCCATCGTGGCCGTCGCGATCTTCATCGTGGCGGACCGCTTCACCGTGGCCGGCCTAGGTGAAGAGATCGCCACTAACGTGGGGTTGAACTACCGTCAGGTGATGCTGCTGGGTACCGGCTTGATTGCCATTGCTACCGGTGTGGTCACCGTGGTCATCGGCAACTTGCCGTTCTTGGGATTGATCGTGCCCAACATCGTGTCCATGTTCCGTGGTGATGATCTGCGCAGCAACCTGCCGTGGGTGTGCCTACTGGGCATCGCCATCACCACCGTCTGCGACCTTATTGGCCGAACCATCATCATGCCTTTTGAGGTTCCGGTCTCGTTGATCCTCGGCGTGCTTGGCGCGGTAGTCTTCATTACCCTGCTCCTAAGGCAGCGTAAACTTGGCTAATCTCATGACACCCCCACGCACCACACCCAAGCTTCCCGGCAAGCCGCTGTTCAATCGCGCGTCGGGCGCATTACCCACCAAGAAGACAGCCACCCGCTACTGGGTCGTCTTCTGCATCATGCTGACCCTCGCGCTCAGCTTCGCCTTCGGGTTGCTGGCCTGGGATAACCCGATGCCGGTTGGCTCGGACGGATTCTGGCTGATCGCCCAGATGCGCGGCAGCAGCATCTTGACCATGGCCATCGTCGCGTTCTGCCAGGCGGTCGCGACGGTCTCCTTCCAGACGGTGACAAATAACCGCATCATCACCCCGTCGATTATGGGCTTCGAATCCCTGTATATCGCGGTGCAAACCGCTTCGGTATTCTTCATGGGCGCCGCCGGCGTAGTGGCGTTGCAGGGGATCTGGCAGTTCACCTTGCAGGTGGCCATCATGGTAGTTCTCGCCTGCCTGCTCTATGGCTGGTTATTGTCCGGAAAACTGGGCAATATCCAGATCATGCTGCTCGTCGGCATCATTCTGGGTGCGGGCCTGGGCTCGATATCCACGTTCATGCAGCGCATGCTGAGTCCAAGCGAATTCGATATTCTCACCGCGAAGCTCTTTGGTTCCATGAACAACGCGGACATGAGCTACATGCCGGTAGCCATCCCGCTGATCCTCATTGCCGGGTTCTTCCTGATTTCAAACTCCCGGAAGATGAATATCGTGGCCTTGGGCCGCGATACCACCATGAACCTTGGCATCAATCACCGCACCGAGGTGATGCGCACCTTGTTCTTCGTGTCCATCTTGATGGCCGTCTCTACCGCTTTGGTTGGTCCGATGACTTTCCTCGGCTTCCTGGTGGCAACACTTGCCTACCAGCTAGCCGATACCTACGATCACCGCTTTGTCTTCCCCATCGCTTTCCTCACCGGTTT
>DNHA01000237.1 GCA_003486025.1 Micrococcaceae bacterium
CGCTTTGAGTAGGCTGTGGTGCTTGTTGGAGGCGCGTTCGTTGATGACCCATTCCCCGTCATCCACCCATGCAGATGGGATGCCGTCGGAGTTGATGCCGAGGATCTTATCTGTGCCGAGGCCGGTGTATGGCATGCGTGCACCGTTGGAGTGCTTGGGGATGCGCATACCACGGAAGGCGGTTGGGCCGCCGCTGCCGCCAGGGCCACGGGCAGCAGGCCGGTCACCGGATGAGGTGTAACGGGTGTGAACCTCAACCGTCTTGCCGGTGATCGAGTTGATGAGACCCTGCACCCCGGACACTGTCCCACCGTCGGATACGCGGATGTACTCCGTTTTGCCGGTGGTCTTGTTGATCCTCGCCTGGACAACCTGCACCGTGCCGTCATCACTAACGATGATCTGCTCGGTGGTGCCCTCGATGTTGTTGATGCCGCCCTGCACCGTGAGGATCGTGCCGTCATCAGTGACCTGCGTGGAGACGGTACGGTCCTTGATGGACTGGATCTGTGCCGCGGTGACGGACACGGTGCCTTGGTCGGTGACGATGACCGTGACGCCCTTCATGTCCGGGATACCGTTCACAGCATCCTTGGTAGCGTCGGCCCCGTTCTTGGCGGTGTCTGCAATCCACGTATCGACCGAAACGTCCTTGGGGATACCAAGGAGTTCCCGGGCCATTGCGGCGGACTCAGTCTTACCCAGGCCGAAAGCCCGAGCTGCGGCATAGGTCGCATCGTAGGTGCCCTTGAGGGATGTTTGCACTTCCTCCTGCGTGTGCACAAAGTTGCCGTTGGCGTCCTTGGCTGAGGCCATCGCCGAAGCAATGTCTTTGCCACCTTGGGCAACAGCATCTAGGGCTGCAGCATTGGCGCGACCCTTTGGTGTCGTCTCGTCAAGGCTCTTGCCGTTCTCCTTGATGGATTCGTTGATCCCATCAATTGCTTCTTGGAATCCTCGAGTCGCAGCGCGGACGTTGAGTGTTCCGTCCGACATGGCAAACATGGCTTGAACCAGTTTGTCGAGTTCAGTGACCGCACCCTCAGCGGATACGCCAATTTCCTCAAGACCAGCAGCAGCGGACTCTGCGCCCTGGGCGGCTGCTACCGAGGCAGGCGCAATGCCTTCTAGCGCCCACACCATGAGTTCGCCTTCGGAGATGTTGGCGCCGTACTGATTGGCAATCTCGCGTAGGGAATCCAAGTAAGACCCCATGTACGGTGTCAGATCTGCGAGGCCCTTGCCGCCAGCCTCAGCGGAAGCAACCATTTCACGGAAGACCTTCGAAGCCCCTTCAATGTCACCACCGGTGGCGGCCGTGGCCATCGCGTCGGAGAGCCCTTCAATTTCCCGCTTCATCTGCGGTAGGCCATTCTCTGCACCGAGGACGGTAGCGCCGAAGGATCCTAAGTGCCGACCGACGTCGCCGAACCTTGGGGACAACTCACTGAGAGCATCGCCAAGGTTCGTGATCTTGCCCTCGAGGGAGCTGCCCTTAGCAAACTCCATGTTCTTGAACGTGTCGTCCATGCTGGTGGCTGACTCGCGGAGCTTGTTGTAGCCATCGATGAATTCTTCTACGCCCTTGGCTTCTGGGGCGGTGGCGTTGTTCGCGGCAACTGCGGCCTGCAGCAAGATGAAAGCGCCCGCGGCTACGCCAGCAGCCTTAGTTACCTTGCCGAAGTTTCCGGGGATCTTGGAGCCCGCAGTGCCGAGGTCTCGGAACGCGCCCCAAGTCTCGATGGCCTTGGGGACCAGGGTCATGAACCCGCCAGCGACTAACGCTGTGGCTCCAACGATGCCAGCAAAACCGGTGACAGACGACAGGATCGGACCGGGGATTTTACCTACAGCGTCTACTACGTCTTCGGCACGGCTAACCATGCCGCGGAGGACATCGTTAGCGCCCTTGCCCGACTTGAGGAAGACGGTATCGAATGCGCCGCCCAGCTTCTCTACGTCGCCTGCGAGGTTGTCCTGCATGATCGCTGCGGTCTGGGCTGCGTAGCCTGCCGCGTTGACCTGGTCTTCCCATTTCTGGATGCCCTCGGCGCCCTGCTCGTAGAGCACGTTCGCGGCGCGTACTGCGTCGGAACCGAACAAGGTCTTTAGCGTGGCGTTGCGCTGTTCCGCTGACATGTCCTTGAGGGCGCCCTGCAGCTTGCCCGCGTATTCGGACATGCCGATGAATTCGCCACCAGCGTCGTAAGCGCTGATGCCCAGATCTTCCATGATGGCGGCTGCCTTGTCACTGTTGGGATTCAGTGACTGGAGCATGGTCTTGAAGGATGTGCCGGCGTCGGAACCGGTGAGGCCCGCGGATGCGAAGGCCGCAAGTGCGCCGGTAGTTTCTTCTATGGTCAGCCCGGTTGATGCGGCCACGAGGCCAGACTGATTGAGTGCTGCGCCCATGTCGGTGACGGAGCCCTGCGCCTTGCCAGCCCCAGCTGCCAGCAGGTCGGCAAGGTGGGGGATCTGGTCCCCGGAAAGTTTGAATTGCGTCATTGCGGACGCAGCAATTTCGGCAGCTTCGCCCACAGCCAGTTCGCCAGCCGCAGCTAGGTTCAATGCGCCTGCGAGGCCCCCACCGAGGATGTCCTTGGTGGAGACGCCCGCCTTGGCCAGTTCTTCGATGCCTTTGGCGGCTTCCTCAGCTGAGAATGCGGTGTCAGCTCCGGCCTTGATGGCGGCTTCGCGGAGTGCGTCCATATCGCCCTTGGAAGCGTGAGTAGCTGCCCGCACGGAGGACATGGCCTTGTCGAACGCGGCGTACTTGGCCACGGAGACGCCGACCATGCCGACGACGGCGGCACCGAAGCCGAGCATCGCCCCGCCAGCAACGTTCCATGACTGCTCGTGTTGCTTGGCATCCAAGAGCAACTGACCCAGTGCGGAGCTGGACTTCTTCCCGGATGCGTCGATCTTTTCGGAGGCCTGCTCAGCTGCTCGGGCCGCGGCCTTCATCGAGGCTTCAAATGCCCGATATTCGGCCTTGATCCGGACTACGACGGTACGTTCAGCAGCCAAAGCGGGCCTCCTATTTAGTTATTGATGCGTGTCTACCGGGTAGATTTCTTGGCCCGGATACGTGACCCTGTTTTTATTGCTGGACAGCTCGGCCTTGGATTCGCAGCCGTGGCAGATGCCGTCGTCGTGCCATTCGAAGCGGCCCATGTTGTGGTCCCCGTGCGTGACTGAGTGGGGGAGTCCGCACCCGGCGCAGATGGAGTCTTCGAACATTTGGTAGGCGATCGCGAACAGCCGGTCACGCTCGAGGTACATGCCGTCTTGCTGCCGGTATCCCATCAGGACGGTGACTGGGAGCCCCCGGGCCCGCGCTGCCTTCTCGAATTGCTTGAGAAGGTGCCAGCGCGGACTAGCAAGGGCCGCTACGATTTTGGGACAGTGACCTCCGGGGCCTCATGGGCGGTGCGTGAAGCTGCCTGTGCCAACAGGTCAACCTGCGGTTCGCCCAGTACCTTGTAGAGGTTGCGGACCTGATCCGGAGTGACCTGGTGCCATGCGTCTCCGACCTTGACAGTCGTGGACTGCGAGATAGTCCGGACTGCCGTTTCGAGGTTGATGACGATGTTCATGGCATCGTTGGCACCTGCACGCACCATCTGGTTGATGCCATCTGGGAGGGTGACCATCAATCGTGCAGCCCGCTGCTTGCCTTCCTCGCGGCCTTCCTTGGCTGCTTGATCGATCTGGTCTTTTAGGTCGACTCGGATCTGCTTCTCGATGGCGATGGTTTCTTCGGTGGTGCGGCCGGCGACCTTGAATTCTTTCTTGGATTTCCCGAGTTCGGTCCAGAGTTCATCGATGCGCGACTGCAGTGCAGTGTTGTGCGCGACGGCTTCGTCTACGTCGCCGAGGGATGCGTCCGGGTCTGGTTCGCTGGTGTCCTTCTCCGGCAGCAGTTCGCCTTCGAGCTTCTGGATTTCGGCGAAGAGGTCGTTGCGGGCGTACAGGCTGACGATCTGCGTGTTGCGGGATCCGCCGGCGAGCCATGCGTCGAGGTCGAGTTCGGTGGTTGCGATCTGGTTTTCAGTCATGGTCAGACTCCTGATGGTTAGAGGTTGTGGTCTTCGGGGGCGGACAGCAGCGGGACGGTGCGAGTGCACTTGAGGTAGGTCCAGTCGGACGTGGACTTGTCGATCGCTTTGGTGCCGTCTTCGTTGCGCTGCATCACGGTGAACGTGACTTCGTTTGGGTCGGTGTCGACCTCGGCCCATGACGTGATCGGGATGTCCGTGGGGGAAACGCCGTTGGCCAGCGCCCAGGCTTGGAGGCTGTCGTTTCGCTCGGTGCCGAGTTCGGACCGGAAATGGATGGAACGCTTCATGGTCAGACTCCAATGAATGGGGGTCGTCAGACTCGGGGTGGTGCCGTGGCGGGGCGGAGTCTGACGTACACCCCGCCACGGGGTCTTAGGGCTACTGGCTACGGGCCAGCAACGATGGCGCGAGGAGCGAACGCCTGGGGAGCGAAGCCCTGACGGAACTTCTCATAGCCCGCGGTGGACGGCGACTGCGGCTGTGGTGAAAGAGTCAACGCCTGCAGGACAGCAACCTCGTCGGTCGCCTTGTACGGAGCCTCTTCGGGCTTCACGCCTTCTGGAGCCTGCGCGATGCGTTCCACAAGGAAGCCCGGCAGGTTCTTGTCGGTGAACGTGGTCCACGCAAGATCGTCGAGCTCGTCCTTGAAGCGGAACATGTCGAATGCGGCCTCGAACGTGTCGATGCCGGGGGAGCCTGCCTCGATGGTGTCGCACGGGGACGGGTCGGTGACGATGTTCGTGCCGGTAATCCCAAACTGGTAGTTTGCGACGGTGACGCGGCAGGTCAAGTTCACGCCTGCGTTCAACTCCGCCGGGGTCGGCGCGTTGAGGTTGGCGATGGTCGGCACCCAATCAAGGCGACGGTTGGCGGTATTCAGCATCTTCGGGCCAGTAATAGCCATGATTAGTTACCTGCTTTCTGTGATGGGGTTTCTATGAGGTTGGGGAAGCGGCCGTCGAGCCACGTCTCGGGGACGGTGCGGCGGATGACCTGCTTGGTCTTGGCGTCCATGACGCGGACCATTTTGCGGGGGTCGTACACGCGTTCCGGCTGGGCGGGTTCGGTCACGGCGTCCACCACTGATGCGGCGGGCTCGGTGACCTGTTTCTGGGTTGCCACGATGGGCCTCCTAATTGGTGATGAGCCGCCATTGCAGCGGCAGGAATGCCCGGGCCGGGGTGACCTGGGAGTCTGTGAGGGGAGTGGTCACGCGGAACGCGTCGGGGTCTGGCATGAGGTAGCCGCCACCGATGCGCAGGTTCGTGAGTGCGACGGCGACTTGCTGTGCGGCGAGGCGGCAGATGCGTGCGTCGGGGCCGACCACGGTCGTTTGTGGGGACCAGTCGAGGACTGTCGTGTCCACGAGTCCGGTTAGGTCCCGTTCGGCTGGCAGATCAGCACCCAGCCCCGCGAATACTGCGATGTATGGGCGGATGTAGATGCCGGATGCGTCTGTGGGGACCTTCGCCGGGACTAGGCCGTCATAGACGCGGGCGCCGATGTCTGGGAGCATTCGGAGCTTGGCAAGCAGCAGTTCCGCGAGCGTGTTCGGATCAACCACCGAGCACCGCCCGTTCCGCGATCTGACCCATCGCTTCCTCAAAGACCGGCGCATGCTTATCCAGGGCGGGCCCCATGAAGGGTTGCGGTGCCATGCGACTGGTGCCCAGCTCCACGAATGAGCTGTAGTTGGCCGTGGCTCGCACCTCGGCTTCGATGGATCCGCTCGTGCCCATGGCACGTAGATCGCTGGTTCCGATGCTGCTCTTGAGGTTGCCCGTGTCGACAGGAGCAAGGCCCTTGGCGCTGCGCTCCACGTCCTTCGCGGTCTTACGAACCACAGTGCGGGTCAGCTGCCCAAGAGCACGCGGCCCTTCTGTAAAGCTGCTAGCCAGTGTCCTAAGTTCTGTTGCATCGAATTCCATGTGACGACCTCCGGGCAATAGAAAAGCCCTACCGAGGCAGGGCTTAGATAGGATGGCGAAATGAATACTTGGGGGAAGCTCGCAGCTTCATCACTCGCATTACTCGCACTCGCTGGATGCTCCGCGGCAGAACCGCCAGCACCAACACCCACGGCAACTGTTACCGTCACTGCCACACCGACGCCGACCGCCGAAGCAGCATCGGACTACGGTCCGGTCATTACCGGCGATATTGAGGCAGACGTACTCGCTGCAGGCTTCATACCGGACAACATGGACAGCGCCGTCGATTGGCTGGACGAGCAGCTGTGTGCAGCCAGCCACGAGGAAGTCATGGGCGACACTGAGTTTGACAGGAACGTGCGGATGTCCGGGAGCGAGGAAGACGGCGACGTCGGAGCCGATGCGCTCCGTGTCGTCGTCCATTACAAATGCCCACAGCTAGGCCCGGCTCTTGCTGATTCGATTGCTGATGCCGAGGAACGATTCTGGGGCTAGGGCTGTTGCTGGGTCTGGTTTTCCCAGGCGATGAAGTCCTGCTCCCAGAGCAGTGAACCTGCCATGGATTGCTTGAGGTTGAACGTGCGGCCCACGGTTTCGACGATGTCGCCACGCTCACCGGTGTAGAGCTGGGGGAGTGGGACGCCTTCGCGGTTCTCGAACGGCAGGGCCAGTAGGTATTGGCGTAGCTCG
>DNHA01000102.1 GCA_003486025.1 Micrococcaceae bacterium
TCGTGTTCAACACCTGCGCGGTGCGCGAAAACGCAGACAATAAGCTCTACGGAAACCTTGGCATGCTCAAAAGCGTCAAGGATGTAAATCCTAGTATGCAGATTGCCGTGGGCGGATGCTTGGCGCAAAAAGACCGCGAAACCATTCTGCAAAAGGCTCCGTGGGTAGACGTTGTCTTTGGCACGCACAATATCGGCTCGCTGCCAGCATTGCTTAGCCGCGCCGAGCACAATCAACAGGCAGAGCTAGAAATCCTTGAATCCTTGGATGTTTTTCCCTCCACTTTGCCTACCCGACGCGAATCTGTTTATGCAGGTTGGGTTTCGATCTCCGTGGGCTGCAACAACACCTGCACCTTCTGCATCGTTCCCGCCCTGCGCGGCAAGGAACGTGATCGCCGGCCAGGTGAAATCCTCGCCGAAATCGAAGCACTGGTTGCCGATGGCGCTGTTGAAGTCACTTTGCTGGGACAAAACGTCAACTCCTACGGCATCGAATTCGGTGACCGCCTGGCCTTCGGCAAGCTCCTGCGCGCCTGTGGTGAAATCGAAGGGCTGGAACGTGTGCGATTCACCAGCCCGCACCCGGCCGCATTCACCGACGACGTCATCGAAGCGATGGCCGAAACGCCGAACGTCATGCCGCAGCTGCACATGCCGCTGCAATCCGGTTCAGATAAAGTGCTCAAAGATATGCGCCGCTCCTACCGCTCAAAGAAATTCCTGGGCATCTTGGACAAGGTCCGCGAGCGGATGCCGCAGGCTGCGATCAGCACCGACATTATTGTTGGCTTCCCAGGCGAGACCGAGGAAGACTTCCAAGCCACTCTCGACGTGGTCGAGGCCTCCCGCTTTGCAACCGCATTCACCTTCCAATACTCCAAACGCCCGGGTACCCCGGCCGCCGAGTTGCCCGATCAGCTGCCCAAAGAAGTTGTTCAGGAACGCTTCGAACGCCTGACCGCATTGCAAGATCGCATCGCCAAGGAAGAAAACGCCAAACAACTCGGGCGTACCGTGGAAGTTTTGGTGACCGAACAATCCGGGCGCAAAGCCGAGGAAACCCACCGGCTCTCGGGCCGTTCCCGCGATCAGCGTCTGGTGCATTTCTCAGTGCCTGAAGGTGGGGAAACCCCGCGTCCGGGAGATTTGGTGACCGTACCAATCACTCAGGCAGCGGCGTTCCACCTGGTTTCTGACCCAACTTTGGAGCAGTACTCGCTACGCCGATCACGAGCCGGGGACGCCTGGGATCGGTCGCAGGCAGATAGCTGCGGCGTACCAGCGGCTGGCGGAAGCGCTGTGGGTAAAACGAATCTCGGCATGCCAACGCTGAAGGTACGCGGCTAAGGCGATGGCCTCTTCGCAATTGCCGGTGATCACGATCGTTGGCCCGACTGGAACCGGCAAGTCGGATTTGGCGATCGCACTGGCGCAGAAGTTGGGCGGCGAAATCGTCAACTCCGATGCGCTGCAGTTCTACCGCGGCATGGACATCGGCACAGCCAAATTGGCACCGGACGAGCGCGGGGGCATTGAGCATCACCTGCTGGACATCATGAACGTGCGCGACGAAGCGTCGGTGGCACAATTCCAAGCCCAAGCCCGCGAACATTTTGAGCAAATTCGTGCGCACGGCAAGGTGCCGGTGATGGTTGGCGGATCGGGCTTATACGTCCGTGCCGCATTGGATGTCATCGACTTCCCGCCTACCGACCGGCAAGTGCGTGATCGGCTGGAAGCCGAAGTGCAGGACCACGGTGACGGGGAGGTACGCCGCCGATTGGCCGAAGTTGATCCGATCTCCGCAGCACGCAATCTGGACACGCGCCGGGCGATCCGGGCGCTGGAAGTGTTCGAGATTTCAGGTCGCGCGTTCAGCTCATTCATGCCAAACCGTGAGTACTTCCAACCGGGATTGCAGATCGGACTAAATTACGAGCGTGCTGCGTTACATGAGACGTTGGCAGAACGTGTACGTAAAATGGATCGAATGGGTTTTGCCGAGGAAGTTGCCCAGCTGCTGGGCAACGGGCTGCGCGAAGGGAAAACGGCTTCAAGGGCGATCGGCTACCAGCAGTACACCGACTATTTGGACGGTAAAGTGAGTCGCGCAGACGCCATCGAGGCGACCATCATCGCCACCAGGAAGTTTGCCCGCCGGCAGCTGACCTGGTTCAACGCCGACCCGCGAGTGAACTGGCTCAACCCCAAAGAACCTGGCCTGTTGGATAAGGCATTAGCACTACTGCACCCGGCACACCCCACCAGCTAAGGAGCCAGATGTACCGCACCGAACTAGACCAGCTAGCAGGACTGCCCTTCGCTAAAGGGCACGCCACCGGCAACGACTTCGTGCTGCTTGCGGACCCTGAAGGTACCAAGAACATCACCGCCGAGCAGGTTGCCGCACTCTGCCACCGTCGTTTTGGCATTGGCGGTGACGGGCTAATTCGCGCCGTTCCCACCTCGAAGGTGCCCGGCTTTGAAACGCAGATGCTCGATCACCCTAAGGCCTACTGGTTTATGGACTACCGCAACGGCGATGGCTCCATTGCCGAAATGTGCGGCAACGGGGTGCGGGCATTTGTGCACTACCTGCTCGCCGAAGGGCTGATCAATCTTCCGATCGGCGCCAGCGTGCAGATTGGCAGCCGTGCGGGCGTCAAAACCGTCACCCGGCTAGTCGATGGCTATGCGGTGAACCTTGGCCCGTGGGGATTAATTCACGAGGCCAAGGCCGGTGAGGACTCCGTAGACTCGCTGGTCCTCGCCCGTGAGTGGGAGCAGCCGCACCCGGCGCTGAGCATCACCATGGGCAACCCGCACACCGTGGTGGCGCTGCCTGAAGCGCAATTACTCGAGAATCTGGACCTCACCGCCCTCCCTGAAGTCTCACCGGCACCACCGCAGGGAACCAACGTCGAATTTGTGGTTCCGGCCGACCCATTGATCAACGACGGCGTGGCCCATATCAAGATGCGGGTATACGAGCGCGGGGTGGGAGAAACCCTATCGTGTGGCACCGGTGCCTGTGCAGCGGCGGCCGCCATGCGCTACTGGGCTCGCGGCACTGCGCTGATCAACCAGTGGGCTGTGGAGGTTCCCGGTGGACTGGTTGGAGTCGAATTTGCCGCCACCGAAGATGGCAAGGAAGACACGATCCTTTCCGGACCTGCGGCGCTGGTAGCCCGCGGGGTTATCGGCGCAAGCTAGGCCCGCAGCGCAAAAACGGCCTGCCGGTGAATCATTGATTCACCGGCAGGCCGTTGAGGTTTAACGCTGGCGTCAGCGGCTAAGCGGGCCGAGCTATCTTCAGCACGCGGAAGGCATTCGAAGTCGCCTCTCGGGTGATCTTCCACTCCGTGGGCAGCACGGTGCCCATCCACTTTTGCAACGAGTCGCTGCCAAGGTTCTTCTGCACTACCATCCAGGCCTCGCCGCCCGGCGCCAGACGCGGCAGCCAAAACAGCAGCAGTTCGTGCAGCGCTTCTTTGCCAACGCGAATCGGCGGGTTGGACCAAATCGTGTCGAATTGCAGCTGCGGATCAACCGAGTCGGGGGTGCCCACCGAAACGTTCGCCAACCCCAAGCTTTGCGCATTGAGCTTGGCAAGCTCAAGGGAACGCTCATTTACGTCGACACCAAAAACTTCCGACTCCGGGCTCTGCAATGCGGCGCTAAGCATAATCGGGCCCCAACCGCAGCCGATGTCCAGGATTCGGCCGCGCGGGGCCGGCACGTATTCCAGCAATATGGCGGTGCCCTTGTCCAAACCGGCGGGGGAGAAGATCCCCGCAGCGGTCTGCACCTGATGGCGTGCCCCGTTTAATTCGACGGTCACGTTGCGGCGTTCGTCGGCCGAGGCAGGGCTGGCACTGAAGTAATGATCGGAGCTCATAAGCAAAAGATTATCGCCTGCGCGCGAGGCCGGGCAAACAACGTGAGCTAGCCGATATACGCGCCGGTCCGTTCACTGATAGAGTTTTACCTATGACTTTGATTTTCGTCTAGGACGTAACCCGCATCGGTTACCTAGGCTTACCCCGGCATTCGACGCTATTTCCATGCGCCGGCGGGGAACTTTAAGCCCGCAGACGGCAAAGTCTATTGCTATTTCTAGGCTCAGCGCACCGCACGGTGCATCCTCGCCATCTCCCGGTAACCATTACTTCATCTGAACATCGACGGCTTTTTGCCCTCAATCCAAGGACCGGTATGAGCGAACACCCAACGACATCCAACCGCGCCACCTCGCAAAGTGGGGGTACACCGCACTATTCTGTACTAAGAAGTTCTTCTAAGGAGACCATGACTAACTCCGAGTCACCGCAGCAGCAGCCAGCATCCATGGACGATGCCCAAATCCAGGCCGCCATCGATCGCATCATTGCGGCCGACGACGCCCAAGCGCCGGCGGTATTCCGCGCCGAGCAACCCGCAGATGGCAGTATCTTCTCCGGGCAGGCTACCGCGTTGAACCGTTTTTCAGCCGAGCATTCATCTTTCGACGGGGACCAGGAGGACCTGGCCGAGCGCCGGGCACTGCGCCGCGTGGCCGGTCTGTCCACCGAGCTGGAAGATGTCACCGAGGTCGAATACCGCCAGCTTCGTCTGGAACGAGTGGTGCTCGCCGGTGTGTGGACCTCCGGCAGCATCACCGACGCCGAAAACTCCTTGCGTGAACTGGCCGCACTGGCGGAAACCGCAGGCTCAGAGGTGCTTGACGGCGTCGTGCAGCGACGCAGCAAACCGGATTCCTCCACCTACCTCGGTTCAGGCAAGGCCATCGAGCTGCGCGATATCGTCGCCTCCACCGGCGCCGACACCGTGATCGTTGACGCGGAACTTGCGCCCTCGCAGCGCCGCGCCCTGGAAGATGTAGTCAAGGTGAAGGTCATTGACCGGACCGCGCTGATTCTGGATATTTTCGCCCAGCACGCGGCCAGCCGTGAGGGCAAGGCCCAAGTCGAGTTGGCACAGCTTGAATACCTGCTGCCGCGCCTGCGTGGCTGGGGCGAGTCGATGTCCCGCCAGGCAGGTGGCCGAGTCGGTGCCGCCGGCGGAGGCATCGGTT
>DNHA01000193.1 GCA_003486025.1 Micrococcaceae bacterium
GGGTATGTTCAGCTAAGTTAGCGGTGCGCGAATGGCAGATGGTGACCGGGTCACCTAGCTGGCGGGAGATGTGAACGGTGCGGGCCACCTCTTCACACATCACCGCCGCCTTGACTGCGGAGCGTGCGTCCTTGCCAATGGTGAAGGGACCATGGTTTTGCATGAGCACCGCCGGGCTGCGCGACTCGCGCAGTGTCTGGACGATGCCGCGGCCGATGGAGTCATCACCAATGATGGCGAATGGCCCCACCGGAATGGGTCCGCCGAATTCATCTGCCATCATGGTCAGCACACAAGGAATCTCTTCGCCGCGGGCAGCCCATGCGGTCGCGTAGGTCGAGTGGGTGTGCACCACGCCGCCAACATGCGCCAGGTGCTGATAGGTGTAGGCGTGCGCGGCAGTATCCGAGGAGGCAGCGCGGGTTCCGTCGATGAGCTCCCCATCCAACGTGCAGACCACCATGGATTCGGCAGTCAATTCCTCATAGGCAACGCCGGAAGGCTTGATGACGAATACATCCGCGCTGCCGTCGGCAACCTCGGGGTTCCGTACGCGTTGCGAGACGTTTCCGGCGGTCCACACCACCAGCTCATAACGCGGCAACTGCGCGTGCAGTTGCGCGACGAGTTCGCGTGTTTGCGCAATTTCTTGGCGCATTGCTTCTGGGTATTGGGCTAATCCTTGAGCATCGCTCATCTGGGAACTCCTTGGTGCCGAGGTGGAAATGTTTTAGATTGCTTTAATCGCGGCATGTTCGATGGCCAGCCCCGCCCGGTATCTGTTCAGGTAGTCTGCGTAACCGGCTACGTCCTGCGGCAGAGGTGTTACCTCGTCCAGCTGCGCGTCCGCGAAAACCTGCGAATTAAGGTATTCGGCGAGGCTCACCGTCGGGTGAGTGCCGGCATAGTGGCGATATGCGGCCAGCACGGCAATCCCCCAGGGTCCACCGTGCTGTGCCGTGCTTCCTACGGAAACCGGCAGATTAAGTGCCGCGGCGAGGAGCCGTTGGGCGGCTTGAGCAGTGCGGAAAATGCCACCGTGGGCGAACATTTTCTGAACTTTGACACCCTCTGAGCCAAGGATCTCCATCCCCACGCTCAAGGTCGCAAACATCGAATACACCTGCGTCCGCATGAAGTTTGCAAGATTCAGAGTTGAGTCGGGGGTACGCACTACCAGTGGCCGCCCCTCGGCTAACCCGGTGACTGGTTCACCGGAAAGGTAGTTGTAGGCAACGAGCCCTCCCCCGTCCGCGGCACCGTCCAGTGCCGAGGTCAAAAGCGCCTGGTACACCTCATCGGCGGAGGCCTGCTGGCCCAGCGCGGACGCAAATTGCCCGAACACCGAGGCCCAGCTCGCCAGTTCGCTGGCCCCGTTGTTGCAGTGCACCATGGCTACCGGGTCCCCGGTGGGGGTGGTCACGATGTCAATTTCGGGGTGGACTTCGCGCAGCGCAGCGTCGAGGACCACCATTGCGAAGATTGACGTTCCGACCGAGACGTTTGCGGTGCGTGGGGCGACGGAGTTGGTTGCCACCATTCCGGTTCCGGCGTCTCCTTCCGGTGGGCAGCACGGCGCTCCGGGTTGCAGCTGCCCGCTTGGGTCAAGCAGCAGTGCCCCCTGAGCAGTCAGGCTTCCGGCGTCGGCTCCGGCAGGCAGCACTTCTGGTAGCAGATCGGCGAGTGGGCAGCCGGCACCTAAGCCCTGTGCTAGCGAATCAAAGGTTGCTAAGAATTTGGTGTCATAACCGAGAACGGAACTATCCAGCGGGAACATGCCCGAGGCATCTGCGGCACCCAGTACCCGGCGCCCAGTGAGCTGCTGATGAACAAAACCAGCCAAGGTATTGAGGCTGGCTACTTGGGCGGCATGTTCCTCATGGTCCAACAGCGCCTGGTAGTAGTGGGCTACCGACCAGCGCTGAGGGACGTTGAATTCAAAAGCCTTGCTCAGTTCTTCGGCGGCCCGTTCGGTGGAGGTGTTCCGCCAGGTCCTGAATGGGACAAGCAACTGATCTGCATCATCAAAGGCAAGATAGCCGTGCATCATGGCCGAAATGCCGATGGCGGCAAAGTTGCTGGGGCGCACCGAATATTGCCGTTCGCATTCGCTGGCCAGATCGGCGAAGCACTCCTGCAAACCGGACACGATAGCTTCGCGTGAATAGGTCCAGCGGCGGTCCACAAACTGGTTTTCCCACGCATGCTGGCCGCTGGCCAGTTGTTCGTGGTTGGGTCCGATGAGGCTCGCCTTGATATTCGTCGAGCCGAACTCGATGCCGAGCACCGCACGTCCCGAACCGATCACCTCGGGCGCGGGCAGACCTATGTGGTGACCAGTCATCGCTTCTCCGTCCTGCACCCAGATGCGGGTGACGCTTTATGTCTTCGCGTTCCGCTGCGCGTGAGGTCGTAGAGTCCTAGGGCTAAGCGGAACGCTCACATAATGTTAGCGCTAACAAAATGCGATGCGCAACACATGGAGAAGTTTGAGTTACTTACGTTGGCACAGAGCTCAGCTCCGCGCAGGCGGCGCAGTGCTTGCTCGCACAATCATTGTTGGTGCGATCATCCGTGGACCCGAGCACGCCGGATCATCATTGAGCAACTCGGCGAGCGCTGCACGTCCCACGTCGCCAAAGGGCTGGCGCACCGTGGTCAGCTTCGGAATATAGAACTCGGCAATCTGTAGATCATCGAAGCCCACTACCGAGACGTCTTCGGGAACCGAAACCCCCGCTTCCCAAAAGGCCCGCAATAACCCGATGGCCAGATAATCATTGGAGGCAAAAACCGCAGTAATCTCTCCGGCCTTCACCCGCGGCGCAAGACTGACCCCCGCGTCGTAACCGCTCGGGGCCAGCCAGGACTCGGCGGGAAATTCGACCGCGTCATAGCCCGCGGACGCCATGGTCTCAGCCCATCC
Organism: Micrococcaceae bacterium; assembly: GCA_003486025.1. Taxonomy (GTDB): domain Bacteria; phylum Actinomycetota; class Actinomycetes; order Actinomycetales; family Micrococcaceae; genus Glutamicibacter. The sequence continues at coordinate 2,927 of DNHA01000193.1, forward strand.
AACCTTGCGCTCGGTCGCGTCGAACCACCCGGTAGGTCCCGAAACGTGCACGATTTTTTGGTGTCCTAGCGAAATTAAGTGCTCGGTGGCCTGCCGCGCCCCATCGCGTTGATCAACAAACACGTAGTGCACCGGATCATTCTCCGGAACGTTCGTACGGGCGGCCACCACGACCACTGGCACCTTCAGCTTCAGTTCATCGATGGCCTCGGTGACCTGATCATGCGGGGCGACTACCACCACGCCGTCCACACTCTGGTCGGTGAGATGGTTCAGCGCGGTGACCGCGGCACCAATGTCATAACTGTCCATGGAGGTCACCGTGACAAAATACCCTTGGGCTCGTGCCGCCGCTTCCACCGCAAGCACGGTGGACTGCGGCCCAAAAAACTCGCTGCCAATGGTCAAGATACCGATGGTGCGCGTTTGCGCCGTAGCCAGGGCACGGGCGGCGAGGTTCCTGCGGTATCCGAGCTCTTTAATTGCTTCCAATACCCGTACCCGGGTGCCTTCGCGGACGTTCGGATGATCATTCAGAACCCGGGACACAGTTTGGTGGGAGACCCCGGCGACTGCTGCCACGTCCGCCATCGATGGCGGCCGGCTGGAAGAGCTCTCGGCGTCAGTCTGGTAAGTATTCACATTCGTCATTATTGCAAACCCCACGAGCCCCTCCGACTATAAATTCCCATATTGCTCACATATAGGGTTTTCCCTGTCTCTGGACACAGCAAGGTGCCCGCAGATATTCAGCTGCGGGCACCTTGCCGATATTGGTATTTTCAGCCTTGTTCATCAGGCTTGCAGGTAGGATTTCCGCCGTCAGTGCTCCGGTGTTTGGGCGACTTTGGGTACAGGCATCTGTATGGCTCCAGTCTGGATCTGCTCAAATTCTTCGGGAGTCACCACGGGAATTTCATAGCCTTCCTTATCGATGAGCTTGCCGCCTTCGAAGTGATCACCCTCGATCAGTCCGCAGATCTCTTCGCGCTTCACCAGACGCGGAGGGGCGGCGGAGAAGACCGAGGAGTTTTTGGTATTTCCGAACTTGAATTCGTTGAACAGCAAGTTCAGCAACACCGCCATGATGGCCGCCGAGGAGATCCCCGAGTGGAAGATCGTTTCAAACCAGGTTGGGAAATTTGCATAGAAGTCAGGCTTGACGATGGGAATGCAACCGAAGGAGATGGACGCGGCCACAATCACCAGGTTCATTCCGTCATATTTGATCTTCGACAGCGTGCGGATTCCCGAGGCCGCCACGGTTCCGAACAAGACGATGCCAGCACCACCAAGTACTGGCGTGGGGATCGCCGCGACTACCCGTCCCAGGATTGGAAGCAGTCCAAGTACCACCAGGATTCCGCCACCGGCAGCCACAACAAAGCGGCTGGTGATCCCGGTGATTGCTACCAGCCCCACGTTCTGCGCAAAGGCAGACTGGGTGAAGGTATTAAAGATCGGGGCTACCGCCGAAGATGCCATATCTGCACGCAGTCCGTCGGCGATACGTTTGGAATCCACGCGCGAACCGGCGATTTCACCGACCGCAAGAATGTCGGCGGTCGTCTCCGTCAAGATGACCAAGACAACGATGGTCATCGAGATGATTCCGCCGAGTTCAAAGACCGGCATTCCGAAAGCCAGCGGCTGCGGGAAGGCGAACACCGCACCGGTCCCGACATCGGAGAAGTCGGCCATGCCAAGCAACGCGGCACCGACGGTGCCTAAAACGATCGCGATCAAGATAGACATTCGCGAGATGGCTGCGTTACCGACCTTGGACAACAGCAAGACAAGCAGCAAAGTACCGGCCGCTAAACCAATATTTGCCAATGATCCGTAGTCCTCGGCTTTAGCGTCCCCGCCCATTGCCCAGTTTGCGGCTACCGGGGTTAACGATATGCCAATCATGGTGATCACCACGCCGGTGACCACCGGCGGGAAGTACCTGATGACCCGAGCGAAGAACGGGGCAATGAGGAAGCCGATGAGCGCCGCAACCAGCACCGCGCCGAAGACTGCCGGCATTCCGCCACCGCCATTGACAATGGCTACCATGGTTGCCACGGAGGCGAAGGAGGTGCCCTGAACCAGCGGCAGTTGGGCACCGAAGAAAGGAATGCCGATAGTCTGCAGGATGGTTGCAAGCCCGCCAATGAATAGGCAGCTGGCTACCAGGAGCCCTACTTCTTCACTGCTCAGACCGGCCGCTCCACCGATGATCAGAGGTGGGGCGATAATGCCGCCATACAT
>DNHA01000305.1:0-5911 GCA_003486025.1 Micrococcaceae bacterium
AGTCGCCGGTTTGCGTTGGGCCGGCGCACTATTGGGCGCACGCGGCCAGGTCCTTCCGATGAGCACGGTTCCTTTGTCCATTCACGGCGACGTGCTTGAAGCCGACGAAGTGACCGATACGCTGATCAAGCGACGCATCAACGGGCAAGCCCAACTTGCGGCTGCCGGGGGTGGGGGATTGGTCGCTAACGTTCATCTCGAGCCAGTTGATGCGCCAGCTTGTTCCGAAGCATTGGACGCGATTGAGCTCGCCGACTGGGTCATCCTTGGCCCCGGGTCTTGGTATACCTCGGTGTTGCCGCATTTATTGCTTCCCGATATGCGCCAGGCCCTTGCCGACACCACGGCCAAAAAACTGCTGACGATGAACCTGGCCACGGACACCGCTGAAACCAGCGGGATGGACGCTGCAGCGCATCTTGAAGTGTTGGGACGCTACGCTCCTGAGGTAAAATTCGATGCGATTATCGCAGATGAAGCGCGGATTCGTAACAAGGAGAGATTTGAGCTGGCAGCGCAAAAACTCGGTGCTCGTGTCTTCTTTAGTAGAGTAGGGGTATCTGACGGTCGTGCCGAGCACGACCCGTTGCGCTTAGCGGCGGCCTATCATGAGGTGTTTACCGCAATAGGATCCTAACCGGATCCATGTAAGGGAGTTTGATTCATGGCATTGACGGCTTCCGTCAAAGACGAGCTGTCGCGGGTTGAGATTCGCAAGCCATCGGTACGTAAGGCCGAGGTTTCGACCATGCTCCGCTTCAGCGGCGGACTACATATTGTCTCCGGGCGAATAGTTATCGAGGCCGAGGTGGACCTGGCTGCGACTGCTCGCAGGCTCAAGGTCGCCATTGGCGAGCTGTACGGACACGACGCAGAGATTGTCATGGTCTCCGGTTCCGGAATCCGCAAGGGCAGCCGATACATCGTGCGCGTCGCCAAAGATGGCGAAGTTCTGGCGCGGCAGACCGGCCTGCTTGATCAGCGTGGACGGCCGGTTCGTGGGCTTCCCTCGGTGATTGTCAACGGTTCCACCGCGGATGCCGAAGCGGTCTGGCGTGGTGCGTTCCTATCGCATGGTTCGCTGACCGAACCTGGACGAAGTTCCGCATTGGAAATCACTTGCCCTGGACCGGAAGCCGCGCTGGCTCTGGTCGGTGCTGCCCGACGCCTGGACCTCACTGTGAAAGCGCGCGAGGTACGTGGCGTGGACCGCGTGGTCATTCGCGACGGGGATGCTATCGCTCAGCTTTTGACCCGCATGGGTGCGCATGATGCGCTCATGGTGTGGGAAGAGCGTCGGATGCGCAAGGAGGTTCGCGCAACTGCGAACCGGCTGGCGAATTTCGATGATGCCAACCTGCGCCGAAGTGCACAGGCCGCGGTGGCTGCCGGTGCACGTGTAGAGCGGGCGTTGGAAATTCTTGGTGACGAGGTGCCCGAGCATCTGCGCTACGCCGGAGTCCTGCGTCTGGAGCACAAGCAAGCGTCGTTGGACGAGCTGGGCCGGATGGCTGAGCCGCCGATGACCAAAGACGCGATTGCCGGTCGCATTCGCCGCCTTTTGGCGATGGCTGATAAAAAAGCCGGTGATATGGGAATACCTGGCACGGAGTCCAGTGTTCCAGTAGATGAACTGGAACAGTAAAAGATGTCCCCGCGGGAGACCTCCCGCGGAGATTCAACCAATTGAGAAGATTGAGGAGAATCATGGCTGTTTATTCACTGCCTGAATTGCAGTACGACTACGCTGCACTGGAGCCGAACATCTCGGCTCGCATCATGGAGCTGCACCACTCGAAGCACCACGCAACGTACGTTGCTGGCGCAAACTCGGCGTTGGAGCAGTTGGCAGAAGCCCGCGAAAAGGGCGAATTCGGTAACATCCCGAAGCTGTCGAAGGACCTGGCATTCCACTTGGGTGGACACACCAACCACTCGATCTTCTGGAACAACCTCTCCCCAGAAGGCGGCGACAAGCCAGTAGGCGAGCTGGCAGCAGCCTTGGACGAGTTCTTCGGCTCGTTCGACGCTTTCCGCGGCCACTTCACCGCTTCGGCCATGAGCCTGCAGGGTTCGGGCTGGGCAATCCTGGCTTACGAGCCACTGGGTGGCCAGCTGGTCATCGAACAGCTCTACGATCAGCAGGGCAACGTTCCAGTAGGAACCATCCCGCTGTTGATGCTGGACATGTGGGAGCACGCCTTCTACCTGGACTACGTCAACGTCAAGGCTGACTACGTCAAGGCCTTCTGGAACATCGTGAACTGGGCAGATGTCCAGGCACGCTTCGAAGCAGCCCGCACCGGTGCCGCTTCGCTCATCGTTCCAGGTAAGTAATTTAGTTTGAATTGACCTTCGGGTAATTCACCTCACATTTTCCGCGATTATCGCGTAGGATGTTACAAGTGTGTTGCGGACCTCGCATTTTTGCGAGGTCCGCATATCACGGCACAACGGAGTGTCCTCTTAGATAAGCAGGCCACTTCCGTGAAAAGCACGGTTGTGGCAACGTCATCCCATTTAGAGGAGATAGTCACGTGACAACTCGTGTTGGAATCAATGGTTTCGGTCGAATCGGACGCAACTTCCTGCGTGCAACGCTTGCACATAACGCAGACATCGACATCGTCGCCGTCAATGACCTTGGTTCAATCGATTCGCTTGCTCACCTGGTGAAATTTGATTCCGTGCTCGGCCCCGTCGGCCAGCCGGTATCCGTAGATGGCGATACCATCGTTGTCGGAGAACGCCGCATCAAGGTACTGTCCGAGCGAGACCCGGCAAACCTTCCATGGGGCGAGATGAACGTCGATGTCGTCATCGAATCGACGGGCTTCTTCACCAAAGCCGAAGACGCCAAGAAGCACATTGCTGCTGGCGCAAAAAAAGTCATCATCTCGGCTCCGGCCAAGGATGAAGACATCACTATCGTGATGGGTGCCAACCACGAGAAGTATGATCCGGCAAACCACCACATCATCTCCAATGCTTCATGCACCACCAACTGCTTGGCTCCGATGGCCAAGGTGCTGAATGATGAGTTCGGCATTGTTGACGGTCTCATGACCACCATTCACGCCTACACCGCAGACCAGCGCCTGCAAGATGCCCCGCATAGCGATCCTCGCCGTGCCCGTGCCGCAGCGCTGAACGTCATCCCAACGTCCACCGGCGCCGCCAAGGCAATCGGTGTGGTCCTGCCAGAGCTGAAGGGCAAGCTCAACGGCTACGCCATGCGCGTGCCGGTTCCAACGGGCTCAGCAACCGACCTCACGGTAAACCTGGCACGTACCGCCACCGTGGAAGAAATCAACGCAGCGTTCGAGAAAGCTGCAACCGAAGGCAAGATGGCACAGTACCTTGAGTACTCGACCGATCCATTGGTTTCCTCGGACATTGTGACGAACTCCCACTCGGCAATCTTTGACTCCGGTTTGACTACCGTGATCGGCAATACTGCCAAGGTTGTAGCTTGGTACGACAACGAGTGGGGATACTCTTCGCGACTCGTTGACCTTGTTGAATTCGTGGGATCAAGCCTCTAGTCGATAACCTAGAGACATGACTTCCCACACTCTCGACGATTTACTCGCTGACGGTGTCCGCGGGCGGTACGTTTTGGTTCGCAGTGACCTGAACGTACCGCTCGACGGGGCGACCGTAACTGATGACGGACGCGTACGCGCGTCCCTTCCTGTGATCACCAAACTGACCGAGGCTGGCGCCAAGGTCATCGTGATGGCACACCTGGGCCGCCCTAAGGGCCAGGTCGATTCGAAGTATTCCATCGCTCCGGCAGCACATCGGTTGAACGAGCTATCTGACTTCGAGGTCAGCGTAGCAACCGACGTCGTGGGCGACTCTGCCCGCGAGTCTGCGGCAGCGTTGGCCGAAGGTTCGGTTCTCGTACTTGAAAACGTGCGTTTCGACGCTCGCGAAACCTCCAAGGTGGATGCCGAGCGTGAGGAGTTCGCTAAGGCGTTGACCTTGCTGACCGGTGAAAACGGCGCATATGTGAACGACGCCTTTGGCGCGGTTCACCGCAAGCACGCTTCGGTCTTCGATATTGCTGCCTTGCTGCCTAGCTACCAGGGCGACCTCGTCGCTACTGAGATCAAGGTGCTCAAGACCTTGACCGAGGCTCCGAAGCGTCCCTACGTGGTCGTTTTGGGTGGTTCAAAGGTTTCGGACAAGCTTGCAGTCATTGACAACTTGCTGGGCAAAGCCGATCAGCTGCTGATCGGTGGAGGCATGGCCTTCACCTTCCTGAAGGCTCAGGGACACGCTATTGGCGGATCCCTGCTCGAAGAAGATCAGATTTCGGTCTGCCAGGAATACCTGGCCCGGGCCGAGAAGCTTGGCTGCGACATCATTGTTCCCAGCGACGTTGTGGTGGCCAGCAAGTTTGGCGCCGACGCCGAGCACGAGGTGCTTGATGCGGACAAGATCGAGGAAGCGAGCTTCGGCGCCAACGGTTTGGGCTTGGACATTGGTCCAAAGTCTGCGGAACTGTTCGCCAGCTACATCACGAGTGCAAACACGGTGTTCTGGAATGGACCCATGGGCGTCTTTGAAATCCCAGCATTTGCCGAGGGCACCCGTACGGTGGCTCAGGCTCTGGCTGACTCCGAAGCGTTCAGCGTAGTTGGCGGTGGCGACTCAGCTGCTGCAGTGCGTGCGCTGGGCTTCTCTGAGGATGATTTCGGACATATCTCCACTGGTGGCGGAGCGTCGCTTGAATACCTTGAAGGCAAGACCCTGCCCGGTGTTGCCGCTTTGGAAGGCTGAATTATGACGATGTCGAATAACGGCGCCTACGTGCGCCAGCCGCTGATTGCCGGCAACTGGAAGATGAACATGGACCACGTCCAGGGCATCACCCTGGTGCAGAAATTGGCGTGGACCCTGAAGGATGCACAGCACGATTACGATCGTGCTGAGGTTGCGGTGTTCCCGCCGTTTACCGACATCCGTGGTGTGCAGACACTGACCCTTGGCGACAAGCTGGACGTCGTGTATGGCGCTCAGGATCTGTCCGCCCAGGATTCCGGTGCGTACACCGGAGAAATCTCAGGTCAGTTCCTGAACAAGCTCGGATGCAGCTATGTGCTCGTTGGCCACTCGGAGCGGCGTGAATACCACAATGAGACCAACGCTGTAGTGGCTGCGAAGCTTCTCGCCGCCTACCGCCATGAGGTGACTCCGGTACTTTGCGTAGGCGAAGGCCTTGAGGTGCGCCAGGCAGGCGAACACGTTTCCTACACGCTGGCACAGCTTGCCGAGTCGTTGGAGGGAGTTACCGCCGAGCAGGCAGCGACATTGGTTGTTGCCTACGAGCCGGTATGGGCCATTGGAACCGGTGAAGTTGCCGGACCGGCAGACGCCCAGGAAATGTGCTCCGCGATTCGCGGGGCCCTGACGGAGCGTTTCGGTGAAGAAGTTGCGCAGAAGGCGCGCCTGCTTTACGGTGGCAGTGTCAAGGCTGCAAACGCCGCCGCAATCATGCGTGAACGAGATGTTGATGGCGTGTTGGTCGGTGGTGCTAGCTTGGATGCCGAAGAATTTGCTAATATTGTAAGGTTCGAGCACCATCTGGTCACCGACTGAATCTAATTAAAGGAACCGTCGACTTGGATATCATCAAGATCATTCTGCAAGTACTGCTGGGCATTACCAGTGTCTTGCTAACCCTCCTGATCCTGCTTCATAAGGGTCGAGGCGGCGGTATGTCCGACATGTTCGGTGGCGGCATGACCAGCTCGATGGGTTCGTCAGGCGTTGCCGAGCGCAACCTGAACCGGATTACCATTATTTTGGGTCTGGTCTGGGGCGCCGTCATTATCGGCTTGGCGCTAGTGATGCGCTTTAGCGTCGAGTCTTAGCAGACACCGAGTTGAGGGACCCACGCAAG
>DNHA01000305.1:5922-7124 GCA_003486025.1 Micrococcaceae bacterium
CCCTCAACTTATTTAAGCCGTTCTTTGATGCTCAGCGCAGCTGGCCGAACCGGTCGGTGTCCGCCGTGGAACCCAGCACGAGTATCCGGTCGCCTTTTTCCAGGACCGTGTCGCCATCGGTGTTCTGCCAAATGCCGGCGGGATCCGTCTTGGCCGCGATGGTGACCCGGTATTTCTTCCGGACTCCGGTTTCACCCAGCGCAATGCCATGCAGGCTGGCTGGTGCGCTCATTTTCACCATGGCATAGCCAGGATCTACTTCCAGGTAGTCCATGATTGACCCGCGGACCAGGTGGGCGACGCGTCGACCCATATCTTTTTCGGGGTACACGATGTGGTCTACGCCGAGCTGCTCAAGGATCAGCCCGTGCCGGTCATCTTGCGCCTTCGCCCAAATCAGCGGAATCTTCATGCTGACCAGAAGCGAGCAGCAGAGAATAGATGACTGCAGGTGGCTGCCCACGGCGACCACCACGCGGTCGAAATCATGGATGGACAGTTGCTCAAGCACTTCTCGGCGTGTTGCATCGGCCTTAACCACCTGCGTTAATTCGCCGTTGAGCGCCTGCACATTGTCCTCGTGCTGATCAATTCCCAGCACATGCGTGCCGGTCTTCATCAGCTCCAGTGCCAGCGAGCTGCCAAAGCGTCCTAATCCAATGACCGCGACCGAGTCCGCGGCAGCAATGGTCTTGGAGTCCGAGCGGAAATTCATGAGCTTACCCAATGGCTGGCCTTTCTTTTGGAAGTTCGTATAGCGCCTTGCGGTCTTGCAATGCCAGGGCTGAGCCCAGTGACAGGATGCCAACCCTGCCTAAGTACATCAGTGCGATCAAGATCGCCTTGCCGCCATCGGGCAGGTCGGCGGTAATACCTGTGGATAGCCCGACGGTGCCAAAGGCGGAGACCGCTTCGAACAGGCACCGATCCAGGGAATATGGAGTCAGCAGCTGCAGGCCCATGGTGCCAGCAAAGACGGCGGCGCCACCCATGAGTGCGACGGTGAGAGCCTGGCGATGCACGGAGCGCGACAGGCGCTTGCCCAAGACGTTAACCGCGGTTTCGCCACGCAGCTCGGTGAGGATGATGAACAGCAGTACCGCAGCGGTGGTGACCTTGATGCCGCCGGCGGTGGACGCCGCCCCGCCGCCGACGAACATGAGCATGCAGCCGACGATGAGCGACGAGCCGTACAGGTCTCC
>DNHA01000024.1 GCA_003486025.1 Micrococcaceae bacterium
TTAGGTTTTAGTTGGCCTCGGTCAGCCAGAGCCGCAAGGTGTCCAGGCAATCGCGGATAGCTTGCTGGCTGACATGCTCGTCATCGGTGTGCGCCAATAATGCGTCCCCTGGACCGAAGTTCACCGCCGAGATCCCTAGGGCAGAGAATCGCGAGACATCGGTCCAACCGTATTTTGGCTTGGGCTCTTGTCCGAGAACCTGGACTAGGGAGGCTGCAATAGGCTGGTCAAGGCCCGGACGGGCCCCTTCGGCTCCATCGGTGCGTTCTACATCAAAGCCCTCGAAGAGCGAGCGCACAGCGGCTTCCGCATCGAACAAATTCTTATCCGGGGCGAACCGGTAGTTGACCTCAACTTCACAATAATCAGGGATCACGTTGCCCGCTACTCCCCCACTAATCCGTACCGCGTTCATCGACTCTCGGTAGGCAAGCCCCTCCACGTCGACGGTGGCGGGCTCATAAGAAGCCAATCGAACAAGAATCTCAGCGGCTTTATGGATCGCGTTCTCCCCCATCCAGGCGCGTGCCGAGTGAGCTGCGGTGCCGGTGGTTCGTACGAGGAAGCGGCTCGTGCCATTGCAGCCGCCTTCAACGGTGCCGTTGGTCGGTTCAAGCAAAATCGCAAAGTCTGCCTGCAACAGCTGTGGAGAATTGCGTGCAAGTCTTCCCAGTCCGGATCNNTCGCAAAGTCTGCATGCAAGAGCTGCGGGGAATTACGGGCCAATCTTCCCAGCCCTGATTTTTCTGCGGCAACTTCTTCGTGGTCATAAAAAATATAGGTCACATCAAAACGTGGGCTAGTCAGTTCGGCCGCCAATGCGAGCTGCACCGCGACGCCACCTTTCATATCGGTCGCCCCACGTCCGTAGAGAACTCCATCGGCGACCGTGGCCGGCACTGTCCCGCGTGCCCCTGCTACGTGCGGCAGGGGAACCGTGTCCAAATGCCCGGCTAAGACCACCCGTTGGGCACGGCCCAAATTGGTGCGTGCCACGATGGAATCCCCATCCCGGTGCACCTCCAGGTGGCTGAGGCCGCGAAGCGCCTCATAAACCTGATCTGCGAGGGCTTTTTCATTCCCTGAAACCGACTCAATGTTCATGATTCGTTCGGTTAGCTTGGCGACGTCTTCTCGAAGATTTAGTTCGCTCACAATACCCATCATTCGTCACTTTTTGATTTCGTTCCGCTGTCATTTATCAACATTACTCGCAGTGTAAACGCTACGATCAGAGCATGACTTTTGAATCCGCAGCAGCACCCTTTGACACCTCGGTACGTTTGGCTTCCGCCCATGGGCTAGCCACTATCGCAACTGACGGCACGGTTTTAGACGTCTGGTACCCAGCTCCCGTACTCGGCGTCATTTCTGATGCCCCCGAACTGACCGGTGAATTAGCTGCCGCAGCAATCGATGACGCACAGCGTGGAACCACGCAGAAGGTCATTTCGCTCACCATCGATCTGGACGTGGCACCGGCTGATACCGCAGATGTCTGGCTACGTTTGCACCTTCTCTCCCACCGTTTGGTGGTTCCGAATACCATCAATCTTGACGGGATCTTCGGCCACCTCGCAAATGTGGTGTGGACAAACTTCGGACCATGCCAGGTTGCTGGATTCGAAATGACGCGCCTGAAAATGCGCACACGCGGCAACGTGGACGTGTACGGCGTAGACAAGTTCCCGCGCATGGTCGATTACGTCCTGCCTTCGGGTGTCCGCATCGCCGACGCGGATCGTGTGCGACTCGGCGCGCATCTGGCCGAAGGCACCACCGTGATGCACGAAGGTTTCGTCAACTTCAACGCTGGAACCTTGGGCACCTCAATGGTCGAAGGACGCATTTCCGCATCGGTCGTTGTCGGCAATGGTTCGGATGTCGGTGGCGGCGCTTCCATCATGGGCACGCTCTCCGGCGGCGGTAAAGAACGCATCACCATTGGTGAGCGAGTTCTGCTTGGCGCCAATGCCGGCGTAGGTATTTCCATTGGTGATGATTGTGTAGTTGAAGCCGGGCTTTATGTCACCGCTGGAACGCGAGTGCAACTTGAGGGCAAGAGCGTGAAGGCACTGGAACTCTCCGGAGTTCCTAACCTGCTCTTCCGTCGCAACTCGATCAGCGGAGCCGTCGAGGTTTTGCCACGCGCCGGTCAGCGCGTAGAGCTCAACAGCGCATTGCATGCTAATTAATTTGCAGCAATTCTAAAGGCGAGGGGCACACCATGGCGTGCCCCTCGCCTTTTTAAGCAAGGGGCTTCAGGGAAAGATGATGGTTACCATCGGCTGAATGTATCCGTGGAAAGCCCGCCCGTCACGCAATAATGACGTGCTGGCAACAATCGTCGCTCCGCCAATGAGCCATGCACGCGGCTCGGTCAGTGGAATATCGATGACATGAATTTGAGTTTCTTCCACGTCTTGGGCGTGCTCCACCCCATGGTCAATAAGGATTCTTTCAACCTCATCCATGCGCGCAGGAATGTAATCCTTCGATTGTTCGCTAAAATTCTCGCGATGCTGATGGGCGAACATGGTTGCTTGGCCATAATGAGCATGGGCCAGCTTAGCTAGTTCCGGATAGCAACCGGCGCCGAGGTCAGCGAGCAAATCCATCGGATCAGCGTCGGTGGTTGGTTCGCGGGTAATGAGCGAATCCCACCACGAAGTCCATTCTTGCTTAATCTGCCCCGGAGCCGTCTGGCGTTGACCGCGGGCTTTGACTGCTGGGGCCAGAGCAGAGTTTGGCCCCACTTCCGAAGGATCTATTCCACCCAAGTCGCGAAGGTAGAGAGCCAACAGCATATTTGGATTTGTATTTACAGCCAAAGACCAATTATTGCCACGACGATAATACACGCGCACCACCTGACTCATCCAAGCAACAATGTGCTCTGTTCCCTAGGATACGCCGATAATCGGTGTTAAAACAGGAAACGGCCGGGCAAACACCTTAGTGCTTGTCCGGCCGTTTTTGAACCGGTGGTGCGAACTATTTTTTGGCTTAGACGCCTGGGTAGTTACGCTCGGTCTCGCCCATGTACAACTGACGTGGGCGGCCGATCTTGAGTTCTGGGTCCTTGATCATTTCGCGCCACTGGGCAATCCAGCCTGGCAGGCGGCCGATGGCGAAGAGGACGGTGAACATCTTCTCCGGGAAGCCCATCGCGGTGTAGATCAAGCCGGTGTAGAAGTCTACGTTCGGGTAGAGCTTGCGCGAGATGAAGTACTCATCGTTCAATGCAGTCTCTTCGAGCTTCATAGCGATATCCAGCAGCTCATTCTTGCCCTGCTTGGCCAGCAAGTCGTGAGCGGTCTGCTTGATGATCTTTGCGCGTGGATCGTAGTTCTTGTACACGCGGTGGCCGAAGCCCATCAGGCGTACGCCATCTTCCTTGTTCTTGACCTTCTCCATGAAATCTTCTGGAGAAATGCCCGAGGACTGGATCTCGCGCAGCATCTTCAGCACAGCCTCGTT
>DNHA01000028.1:0-155 GCA_003486025.1 Micrococcaceae bacterium
GTTCAATCGCCGAGGAAGTCTCCAAACTCCAGTGGGCCACCAAGTGGGGCGCCGATACGGTGATGGATCTTTCCACTGGAGATGACATCCACACCACCCGCGAATGGATCATCCGCAATTCCCCGGTGCCCATCGGCACCGTGCCGATCTACCAG
>DNHA01000028.1:309-3109 GCA_003486025.1 Micrococcaceae bacterium
TCAATTATGGCCGGCTGGTGCCTGGCGCACCACCAGGAGAATTTCCTCTACACGCACTTTGATGAGCTGTGTGAGATCTTTGCTCGTTACGATGTGGCCTTCTCGCTGGGTGATGGGCTGCGCCCGGGATCTATCGCGGATGCCAATGACGCGGCACAATTTGCCGAGTTGGACACCTTGGCCGAGCTGACCAAACGAGCCTGGAAATACGATGTGCAGGTCATGGTCGAGGGGCCCGGGCATATCCCCTTCCATTTGGTGCGCGAAAATGTGGAACGCCAGCAAGAGCTGTGCGACGGTGCACCGTTTTATACGCTGGGCCCTCTGGTCACGGACATTGCACCGGGCTATGACCACATCACCAGCGCCATCGGGGCCACCGAAATCGCTCGTTACGGCACGGCAATGCTCTGCTACGTGACTCCCAAGGAGCATCTGGGGCTGCCCAACCGCGATGATGTGAAGACCGGAGTGATTACCTACAAGATTGCTGCCCACGCAGCGGATCTTGCCAAAGGCCACCCCGGCGCAATCGACAGAGATAACGCCCTGAGCAAAGCCCGCTTCGAATTCCGTTGGAATGATCAGTTTGCGCTGTCTTTGGACCCGGTCACCGCGCAGGAGTTCCACGACGAAACGCTACCGGCAGAACCGGCAAAGACCGCTCACTTCTGTTCGATGTGTGGTCCGAAGTTCTGTTCCATGCGTATCTCCCAAGACATCCGTGACGAGTACGGATCCGCCGAGGCTCAAGCCGCCTTGGCGGGAATGGCACAGAAAAGCAAGCAATTCCTCGAAAGCGGGGGCAAGGTTTACGTCGGGGACAAGATCCCCGTCGGACCCGGCATTAACTAGCACCGGCAAACACGAAGCCGAACCAAAGTTCCTGCACAGCAAGCACGCTTAGAGTAGTAATTACCTCATTGAAGGTGCGAGTGATGATCGTGAAATTCCCCGCCGGTTTACCGGCGGGGAATTTTCGTTAACCGTCCACAGGCTCCAAATGAACTTCCGCGCCGAGATATCCGGCACCGCACTTAGCTTCCGGGCACCGGGTGCGATATTTTTAGGTAGTCCCCTCACGCAGTTTTCTGGGGCCCTCAAGTGAATGGAGCACCCGTGTCTACCGCGGTTAACGAACTGACGCCTCTAGAACGGCAGTCCGTCTGGCGTACTTTGAAATCGCCGCGGTTGCTTAAAACCGAACTGCTGGCCGGTCTTGTAGTTTCACTGGCGTTGATCCCCGAGGTCATTGCCTTCTCGATTATCGCCGGAGTTGATCCACGGATCGGGATCTTTGCGTCATTCACCATGTCGATAGTGATCGCATTTACCGGTGGCCGTCCAGCGATGATCTCCGCGGCGGCGGGCGCGGTCGCGTTGGTTGTTGCTCCGCTGGTACGCAGCCATGGAGTGGACTACCTCTTTGCTGCGGTAATTTTAGCCGGTATTTTCCAGGTGATCTTGGCGCTGCTCGGTGTCGCGAAACTGATGCGCTTCATTCCCCGGCAAGTGATGATCGGGTTTGTCAACGCGCTCGCCATCCTGATTTTCCTCTCTCAAATGCCTGAACTCGGCGACGTTCCGTGGGCCGTCTATCCACTGGTTCTTCTGGGCCTGGCTATCGTCTACTTCTTCCCGAAGATCACCAAGGCGGTCCCTGCCCCGCTGATCGCAATTATCGTACTGACGCTGATCACCGTGTTTGCCAAGGTCAGTGTTCCCACCGTCGGCGACAAGGGAGAGCTGCCTGAATCACTGCCCTTCTTCCTGATCCCCAACGTTCCTTTCACCTTCGAAACGTTGCAGGTCATCGCACCCTACGCATTAGCTGTCGCATTTGTTGGCTTGCTGGAGTCCTTGTTGACTGCCAAGCTGGTTGACGACATCACCGATACTCCCTCGAATAAAACCCGGGAATCCTGGGGTCAGGGAACCGCGAATATCGTGACGGGTTTCTTTGGTGGAATCTGTGGTTGCGCGATGATCGGACAAACCATGATCGGGGTGAAAGCCTCCGGCGGACGAACCCGCATCTCCACCATGTTCGCCGGCGTATTCATGCTGCTTTTGGCGGTATTGCTCGGTGACATCGTGGCGCAAATCCCGATGGCTGCACTAGTCGCGATCATGATCTTCGTGTCGATTACTACTTTCAACTGGCACAGCATCCGGCCGAGCACGCTAAAGATGATGCCCAAGAGCGAGACTGCGGTCATGGTGGTGACCGTCGTTTTCACCGTCGCCACCAACAACCTGGCCATCGGTGTCGGACTGGGCGTGCTGACCGCAATGGTTCTCTTCGCCAACCGTGTGGCCCACTTTGTGACCGTGAAACGCGATCAACCGACGGCAGCCTTGGCCGAAGACGGCACCGCGATTTACCACGTGGACGGCGAGCTGTTCTTCGCCTCGTCGAATGACCTCTACACCCAGTTCGATTACGCTGGCGATCCGGAAAAAATCATCATCGACATGTCCGCTTCCCACCTGTGGGATGCCTCAACCGTGGCAGCCTTGGACTCCGTCAAGATCAAGTACGCGAGCTACGGGAAAACGGTAGAGATTCGTGGACTCAACGAGGCCAGCCAGAAGATGCAGGACCGCATGGGCGGCAAGCTGGATGGCTAAATACGCTCTGAGCGTCCCCGTTTGTTTTCAAACATTGCTCGGTCGGCACGCAGAATCATGGTGCTCAGGTTGTCTCCGGCGATAGCTTGAGCCAACCCGTAAGACCACAGATATTCGCTGGAACTCTGGGTCCTGCCCAGCAGTGTTTGTGCATCGTCCAATCCGGTAT
>DNHA01000302.1:0-1562 GCA_003486025.1 Micrococcaceae bacterium
GGCTTCGATCAGCCACTCCCTGTTTTACCGAATGAACTGGCGCAACCTTGGTGCGCCGCCGCAGAGCTCGAGACAGCCTCGCTGGATTCCGTAAACGCATTTACGAGTCTCACCAATCCCTTGGCAGAGCTCCAGGGCATTGATGCGTACTGGAGCAGCAAGGGAACCAAGACGCCCGAGGTGGAATGCATCTATCGGGTGGTCTCAGGGGCTCTCGATGAAGCGAGGGAGACTTGGAGCAACTTGGCGCTCACGGATGACATCAAGTGGGCTGGCCTGCAGTTCGTGGATGCCACGCTTCAAGGCGAGTTCCAGATTGCGAATGCCGCGGCAAGGCTACTGCATAGCGAGCGGACCGAGACTATCGAAGTCATCGAGTCATTAGTCCTAGGGCTTACCTTGTTCGACTGTCAGCGCTAGGTGAACGTAGTGCACAAACTCGGCAATGACAATCATGATCCACACCCACGTGCTCAAGGGGGATGCTGGTGCAGCGGAATCCCTTGGATTTTTGCCCAGGACTGATCTGCTGGAAAGCAGCCATTGCTGAACTTCCGCCTTCCGCCTAAAGCTATCGTCAGGAAGGCTACACCGAAGGGCTGCTCCTGGCCGAGAGCGAACCTTTGGCAGGGCAGGAGATTAGGGATGTTTATCGGGAGTAGGGAAAGGAGACTTCCGACCCATAACGGCCATTGTTGCCGCCGCAGAGCTTAGCGCTGGCTCCGGTTATACGCTGGCTTGTTAGCCGGACCCAGTCGCCCTAAGATCGAGCTGTATCTNNAACCGGACCCACGGGTCCGTCTATTAGGTAGTTAGGCCCTATGGAATACATCGACGTCGAGTGGAAACACCAGAGCATTGCTGATCCAGTGCGCCTAGTCTCGGAACTCAACGCAGACCGATACGAAACGCGCAAGCTGGAATTCTTCCCTCTTTGACATCGTAGCCAATGGCTATGACGCCGCCATCAGAATCGCCACACTCCAGAACTCTGAGCTGGTGGCCCGGAAACTGGCAACCAATCCACGCATCCTCTGTGCGTCACCGGCCTATCTGCGCCGTCGAGGAACGCCCCGCAGCATCGAAGATATCCGATCGCACGACTGCATTCGGCTCGCCCCAGTAGGCTCCTGGCCTGTGATGGTGGACGGAACGGTTCAGCGCATCAGCGTTCAGGGGCGCATTGCCAGCTCCAGCGTTGAGGGTGTGCGCTCTGCGTGCCTGCAGGGGCTGGGTATCGCCATGCTGACGTACTGGGACGTCCACCGACAGCTCGCTGACGGAAGCCTGGTTGAGGTTGAGCTGATGGATGCCGGCATGGAACCTCTTGCGGTCTGGGCCGTGACCCCCACACGCAAGCAAGTGCCGGCGCGAGTCCAGGCCCTTCTCGAGGCGCTGGAAAGTCACCTCCAGCGGTGAGGGGAGGGCGGATCGGTACACACACGCGTTAATGGATAAAAATTCTTTGTAGTCCGCACCCGGGGGCGCGCTTTTTCGTCCATTGCCGGCTCAGTACGCTGCGCAGCCGAAATGCAAAGCTAAGTCGCGATGTCACTCCCCCG
>DNHA01000302.1:1604-2581 GCA_003486025.1 Micrococcaceae bacterium
CAAAGCACGTCCGCCGACGATCACGCACCATCCCCCGAGTCAACGCATTGGCTCGCGATTGCGGTCACCACCTTCTGCGTGTCCCTCATCGTTGGCACCGAGTTACTGCCGGTGGGGCTGCTGACCGTAATGGCCAACGATCTGGGCGTCTCCAAGGGCGCTGCCGGGCAGTCGATCTCGGCGACCGCACTGGTCGCCGTCTTCTCTGGCCTCTTCATTACCAGGGTGATTGGCAACTGGGATCGCAAGTATGTTTCGATTGCGTTCTCGTGCCTTCTGCTGGTGGCCAGCGTCCTTGTTGCAGTCGCGCCGAACTACCAGACCATGATTGCTGGACGACTGCTGTTGGGCGTGCCGCTCGGCGGGTTCTGGGCGATCTCTGCCGCGTTTGTGATGAGGCTTGCGCGCAAGGACCAGATGTCCACTGCGCTTTCAATAGTTCTTAGTGGCATATCGGTCGCCATGGTGGTTGCAGCACCGCTGGGCAGCCTGCTTGAGCCGTACATTGGTTGGCGAGGCGTCTTCGGCGCGGCCGCGGTCGGTGGACTCATCTGCGCACTGCTGCAGGCATGGACGTTACCTCGCATGCCCGAGCATCTTCAGGCTGCAAAGGCCGGGATACTTGGGCTGTTGAAGCGGCCTGGAACGATATCGGCAATGCTTGCGATGTTTCTGGTGTTCTCCGGACACATCGCCTTCTTCACCTACATGCGTCCGTTCTACGAAGAAGTCGTAGGAATCAAGGGTTCGCAATTCGCCGCACTTCTGCTGGGGTTTTGTGTGGCGGACTTCGCAGGTACGGTCGCCTCCTCGGCCATCCTCCGCCGCAGTCTGGTACGCGCCTTGGCCGGAGCGCCATTGGTGATGGGCGTCTGCGTGGCTTTGCTGTGCACCCTCGATCTTGACCGATCTGTTGCAATCGTCATTACCTTGATCTGGGGAATGGCGTTCGGGTTGGTCCCCGTGGGCTGGTCGAA
>DNHA01000081.1:0-9088 GCA_003486025.1 Micrococcaceae bacterium
GCAAGATCTTTCATCAGAATCTTGACCCCGCCGACGTTCACTCCGCGTAAAAACAGCACAAATTTAGCCATAACTCCATCCAAGCGCACCGCGTTATGGCTTGTCGAGGGTCGTTCTGAGCAGAATATGTGACTAGTATCTAACACATGCCCCAGCACATACCTTATGGATCCTGGCCGTCAACTATCTCAGCCACGCAAGTAGCCGCCGGAACTAAACCTCTAGGTGCCGCCTGTTTCTTCGGCGACAAACTGATTGTGCAAGAAGGCCTGCCTTCCGAGGGCGGCCGGATGACCCTGGTGGAGTATGACCGTCACAGCCAAAGTCAGGGGCGAACACTCATTGATGGCCCCTATAACGTGCGTTCACGAGTCCACGAATACGGCGGCGCTAGCTGGCTGCTGTTAGCTGGGGATGTTCCTGCAGTAGTCTTCGCGAACTTCAGTGATCAGCGAGTATATTTGCAGCTGTTAGCAGACCAAACCCCGATTGCCTTGACCCCGCAGAGCACGGTCGGCTCGGACCCCGCTCTGCGTTTCGCCGAATTTGTTCCCGGTCCGGCAGGGCATGTCTTGGCGATTATGGAAGATTTACGCGGTGAACCAGTGCGCCATATCGTGGAAATTCCTCTCGATGGCAGTGCTAGCGATGATCTCGCAGCGATTCGATTGCTCAGTTCTCCGGCGCGTTTTGTTGCCGGTCCACGGCTGAGCCCGAACGGTGAGCAGCTAACCTGGATCAGCTGGGAACACCCGAATATGCCATGGGACAGCACAGAACTTCACCTCGCGGAATATTCCTCGCAAGGGTTCTTGCAAGATACGGTCATTGCCGGAGGCCCAGAAATATCGGTGCTGCAGCCCGAATGGGCTGATGATGACCGGCTGGCATTTATCTCAGACGCCTCTGGCTGGTGGAATCCCTACACCTATCAGCTCAGCTCGGGGCGCACCGTACGACTGGTGGACCGCGCCGCAGAGTTTGCCGGCCCGCTATGGCAGGTAGGCACCGGATGGTACCTAAGCCAGAATCCACAGACACTGCTCTGCTCCTATGGAACCGGAACTACTAAGCTCGCACGGGTTCACACCACCACCGGGGGATTAGAGGATCTGGATTTGCCTTTTGCCCGCGTGCGCCCGCTGGATCTTGACGGCGACTGGTTGCTGGCCAGAACGTCCTCATTGACCAGTGGAGAAGAAATCTCCTTGATCAATATCGAAACTCTGGAGCACCGCTGTGTGAGCCGGTCTATCGAGCAGCTCCCAGATCCGCAAATGCTTCCGGAGGTCGAAGAATTTGAGTGCGTTAATGAGGCAGGCCAAGCGGTGCATGCACTGCTCTACAAACCGCGCCAAGTTGGCTACGCCGGGCTTGAAGGCGAACTCCCACCGTATGTGACCTTCGTTCATGGTGGGCCTACCAGTCAGGCCGTGGCAACGATGAGCAGCTCCATTGCCTACTACACATCACGCGGCATCGGGGTGGTGGATGTGAACTACGGCGGCTCCACCGGATACGGACGCAACTACCGTAACCGCCTACGCGGCGCATGGGGCGTAGTCGACGTTGCCGATACCGTCACGGTCATCAAGGCGCTCATCAACCGGGGACTGGCCGATCCGGCGCGGATAGGTATTGAGGGCGGAAGCGCTGGAGGGTGGACCGTGCTGTGTGCTTTGACGTTCTCCGACGTGTTTACCGCGGGGATCAGCCGCTATGGCGTCTCGGACTTAGTAGGACTTGTGCAAGATACCCATGACTTCGAGTCCCAGTACATGTTCTCGCTTGTCGGCCCGTATCCGGAGGCAGCTGATCTCTATGAGAAGCGGGCGCCGATCAACCATGTGGAGAAGATTTCCTGCCCGGTGCTGCTCTTGCAGGGTGACGAGGACAAGGTGGTACCGCCAGCACAATCACAAGTGGTCGCCGACGCTTTGGCAAAACGCGGAATCCCGCATGCCTACATCCTGTTTGCCGGCGAACAGCATGGCTTCCGGCAGTCGGCAAATATCATCAAGGCATTGGAAAGCTCATTGGCGTTCTACGCGCAAATCTTCGAGTTTGAGGCGGATGTTCCGGCCATTGTGCTGAGCTAGTCCTCGGTGTCCAGCCAAGAGGAGCGCAGGCGATCCATTTCGCGGCGGTCCTTCTTGGTGGGGCGTCCAGCTCCTCTGTCCCGTATGGGAACCTGCGGGACCACTACCTTTTCACGCGGGGGAGTATGGTCCAGATAGCATTTAACTGCTACCGGGGCACCGACGCGTTTGGAAATGAGCCCGGTGACTTCCAGCTCCCGGTCCCAACCGTCCTTGCGTACACGAATGAGATCCCCCGGAACAACAATTTGGGAGGCTTTGACCGGATCCCCATTCAGCCGGACGTGCCCAGCCCGGCAGGCAGTCGTTGCGGCCGAACGCGTTTTATAGATACGCACGGCCCAAAGCCACGCGTCGAGACGGACCTTACCGCGAGTGGGAATTTCGACCATGATTCAAAAGTCTAGATCACCGCGGGGTTAGTTACCTGCCGCGCTGGAATCCTCGCAGGCCTTAACCAGCCGATCCTGCAATGCACGCGGGGCCTGATCCCCGGAGTTCGCTAGCTCCTTGAGAATATCAACCATGGATTGGGGCAAGCCACCACCCTCAAACGAAGTAATGATGGAACCCAGTACGCGTAACTCTCCGGCGTCAATGGTTCCGTCCTGAATTGGAGCGCACGCTTGGCGCACCATTTCCTTCGCGGCAGCATCGGTTAGTTGTGTGGCGGCTGACGACGCGGTGTCCTCTAGAACTGAACAACCTGCGGTCAACATGGCCAGCGACGATACGGCAAGTATCGCAGCAGTTTTTCGAATAGTTACACTCCCCATAATGAGCAAGTCTAACGTCCAAGTTTTAGGATCAGCTGGGTGTCAACCGAGTCGATCATCTGAAGAATAAGCTGTGTGAGGCACAATGGTTCGGTGAGTAGCACAGAGCAGAGAATCCTTGAACAGCTGGCCATCGAACTATCTGGCGACAGCAAAGTAGCTAACTGGCAGGTCAAAGCCGCCGTTGAACTTCTGGACTCCGGATCCACGGTTCCCTTCATCGCCAGATACCGTAAAGAAGTCACTGGCATGCTCTCCGATACTCAACTGCGTCTTCTTGAAGAGCGGCTGCGCTACCTGCGCGAACTCGAAGACCGCCGGGTGACGGTCCGCGAAGCAATTATCGAGGTCGGGAAACTCACCGACGAACTCGCTTCGGCCATTACCGCTGCGGCGACCAAGGCCGAANNGCGGTGACCAAGGCCGAATTGGAAGACATCTATCTTCCGTTCAAATCCAAGCGCCGCACCAAAGCCCAGATTGCTCGAGAAGCGGGTCTGGAACCTCTGGCAGATCTGCTCCTAGCCAATCCCAACACCGATCCGCAGGCTGCGGCGGCCCAGTACCTGAACGCCGAGGCTGGTTTTGCTACCGAGATCGATGCGCTTTCCGGTGCGCGCTCGATTGTGACCGAACGGGTCTCCCAGGACATCGTGCTGGCATCCGAGTTGCGTGAGCGACTTTGGAAAACCGGCAAAGTCGGTGCCAGCCCCGCGGCTACTGCGACCGCGGAGGCACAAGGAAAGTACAAGGACTACTTGGACTACGTGGCGACGCTTGATTCGTTGCCCTCGCACCGGGTGCTCGCGCTGCTGCGTGGTGAACGTGACGGGGTTTTGAAGCTCCAGTTTAGCGAGGCGGACCCGCGCGATGAGCAAGCCTTGGCGCAAGCTCGTGCGGGGTACGAGAACGCTATCGCAGCGTCCTTGGGCATCAGCGCCGGTAGCGATGCGCCGGCAGCAAGCTGGCTGCAGCAGACCGTACGTCTAGCCTGGAAAGCCCGCTTATTAACTCGTTTTGAATCAGATCTTCGGGCTCGCCTCTTTGATGCTGCTGAGGATGAGTCGGTCAAGATCTTCGCTGCCAATCTCCGCGATGTCCTGTTGGCTGCGCCGGCCGGAAACAAGGCAGTGCTCGGTCTTGACCCGGGGCTGCGTACCGGGGTGAAGGTGGCAGTAGTCGACCTGACTGGCAAGGTCGTGGACATTGCCACGATCTACCCGCATGCTCCGGCAAACAAATGGGATGAATCGGTTAAGACGCTCACCAAGCTGGCGCAGAAACATGACACCTCGCTGATTGCCGTGGGCAATGGCACGGCCGGTCGTGAAACGGATCGTCTGGCGGCAGAAGTGATCAAGGCCCTGGGCGGTAAAGAGCTCTCCAAGGTCATCGTTTCCGAGGCAGGTGCCTCGGTGTATTCGGCCTCCGAACTTGCCAGCCAGGAATTGCCAGATCTGGATGTCTCAATCCGCGGGGCGGTGTCCATCGCCCGCCGCTTGCAGGATCCTCTCGCGGAGCTGGTGAAAATTGATCCAAAATCCATCGGGGTAGGTCAGTATCAGCACGATGTGAGTGCCACCAAGCTTGACCGGGCACTGGACGCGGTAGTTGAAGACTGTGTGAACGCGGTGGGCGTGGATGTGAATACCGCCTCGCCGGCACTGCTTTCACGGGTTGCGGGTGTGGGGCCGCTATTGAGCAGGAACATTGTTGACCACCGTAATGCTAACGGTGCTTTTGCTACGCGCCGCGAGCTGCATAAGGTTCCGCGCTTAGGCGCCAAAGCCTATGAGCAGTGTGCCGGGTTCTTGCGCATCACCGGCGGCAAGGAAAAGCTCGATGCTTCCTCGGTGCACCCGGAAGCTTATGCCCTGGCCAAGAGTCTGCAACAGGCGGCAGATAGCCGTGGGCGACGGTTGGAAGAATTGGATCCAGCGGAATTTATCACCGAACAATTCGGTGAACCGACCATTCGCGATGTGATTGCAGAACTACGCCGTCCCGCTCGTGACCCGCGTGGCGAATTTGTGACCGCTGCGTTGCGTGAAGGGGTGGAGAAACTTTCCGACGTGCTGCCTGGGATGATCATGGAAGGTACGGTCTCCAATGTGGCGGCCTTCGGCGCCTTTGTCGATTTAGGTGTGCACCAGGACGGGCTGATCCATGTCTCGGCAATGAGCACCAAGTTCATTTCGGATCCGCGCGAAGTGGTCAGCTCGGGGCAGATAGTGAAGGTCAAGGTCCTTGAAGTAGATGCTGCTCGTAAGCGAATTTCTTTGACCTTGCGTTTGGATGACGAATTGCCCGGAGAGAAAACTGTTTCGGAGCAGCCCAAAGCACGTACCGGACAACGTCCCACTGCTGGTTTGAAGACGCGCGGGGACCGTGCCCCAAAGGCGGGACGCCAGGCAGCTCCGGCACCGAGCGGCAACACCGCGATGGCCGAAGCGTTGCGACGTGCGGGGCTGGGGAAGTAAGCCCGGCGAATCTATTCGGTTGCCCTAACCTTGGTTAGCATCGGCTCAATTAACTACTGGTCAACTCAAAAGTGTTCGCTAATTGCCCTGCTAATTAGTGTGTCCGAACTTCGATGACAAGCAGGAAAATGAGTCGTAGTCTTTAGTCATGGAACTTACAGGAAAACTTGCAGAAGCCTTCAACACTCAGTTAACTCTCGAATTGACCGCTGCGACCGTTTACCGTCAGCTGGCAGTGGAGATGGACGTCATGAGCCTTTCCGGCATTGCCGGTTGGTTCCGTGCGCAGGCAGCCGAAGAAATCGTGCACGCGGAAAAGTTCATGACGCATATGACCGACCGTAACGCACACCCGACGATCGGCGAGCAGCCAGCACCGCAGATGAACGTCAAAACCGTTGCTGACGCCTTCGCGGTGTCTTTGGCACACGAACGCAAAGTTTCGGAAGCAATCCGTGAACTGTACCGCTTGGCGCAGACCGAGGGCGACATCGATTCGATCCCGATGCTGAACTGGTTTATCGAGGAACAGGTCGAAGAAGAAGCCACCGTATCCGAGATTTTGGACCGCCTGAAGCTTGTCGGAGATGACGGAAGCGGCATCCTGCGACTGGACCGTGAACTCGGCTCACGCCCGTCGGCAGGCGAATAAAACCACAAGAAGAGAAAAACTCTTCAAACATGAAATAAACTTAGGGAATCAGCTACTTGCTGGTTCCCTAAGTTTTTCTATATCGAGGTGGTTGTGAACCAATTGGGTTATCCGCATCCTTCGGCTCGGACGTCGTCACCGACGCATACGCACCGCACGACGGCAGAGCTGAAACTACGTAAGGGTGCCGGGCGACACTACCTTGTTCAGAGCAATCTGAGCACCGGAACTGAAATTGCACTCGTTGAAGTGCGAGGTTCCTGGGCTCACGTATACGTTCACCGCATCTACGGTTGGCTACCAAATATTTATCTAGAGCCGATCCCATCAGTCTTTGACGAAAAAACTGAAGGTCAGGGCGAAGATGAGCAAAGCCCCCGAGTGCTTTCGCGTTATTCGTTGATCGAAGCCACCCACGTCACCACGGCTACACTGAACCTCCGCAAAGGCAGCGGCACCGGCTATCCAGTGCTCAAGGTTATTGAACAGGCGAGCAAGGTCCGCATGGTCCTGCAACAAGGGCTGTGGTCACAAGTACAATTCGGACAGCTTCTGGGCTGGGTGCCGAGCATGTATTTGCAGACGCTGCCCTCACGCCCTGCCAAGGGAGGGTTGATTGCGGTACCAAATCAGCGTGCGTTGACAACGATTCAGCTCAACGCACGGCGCGGGCCGGGGGACCACCACTCGCTGGCGCGGATTTTGCAGTCCGATACCGCGGTGATCATTGTGGCGCGTCAAGGCGCGTGGCGACAGATTGAACGTGATGGTGAAGAGATGTGGATTCCCGCCACGCAGCTACGAACCGTTTACTAGGCCATTTCCAAGTCAGCGGAGGTGATCAAGCCATTTTCCGTGGCGATCACCGCAAGTTGAACCCTGTTACTGACATTTAGCGGCTCTTCAGGATTCAGGGTGTAAACGCGATCTAAAGCCACCGGTTTCCAACAATGACCGTGCGATATAGTGCGCCAAATTCGTGAACCCCAAAGCGATACCCCGCAGGTGCTCCAACCGCCCATTGAGTGCTTCAGTAGGCCCATTGGAACTGCCAATGTGATCAAAATACGCGAGGATATCCGGTTTCCGCCTGCGCAGCGTACCACCGAGTTTCTTCAACTCCGGTAAACCCTTCGGCACTTTGGTACCGATCTCGTTGATCAGTTGTTCCATGGCCCACTTCCCGATCTCGGGCTTCTTCTGCCGGTAGGCATCAACCATCCTCTGGTAAACGCTCCAGACCAATTGCACAGGCTCGTGCTTCGCAACGTTGAACAGGTCTTCAACGCGCTGTTTCTGTTTCTCTGTGGCCAGCGATAAACCTGTAGTCAGCGTACGCCGGCACTTATACAGCGGATCATCTTTCCGGCCACGCCGCCCATATTGTTCACGCTGAACTCGTTGTCTGGCCTGGTCCAACGCCTCGGAGCCGAGCTTGACCACATGAAAAGGGTCCAAGACTTCTACGGCTTGGGGCAGTTCCTCAGCAGCAGCGCTTTTGAAGCCGGTGAACCCGTCCATCGCGACCACCTCAACATTGTTTTTCCATGCTTCACCGCGTTCAGCAAGCCAGGTCTTGAACACGGCCTTGGAACGTCCGGGAATCATGTCGAGCAATCGTGCGGTGCCAGTGCCAGCCTTCACCGGGGTGAGGTCAACAATGACCGTCACGTACTTGTCTCCACTTTTGGTATGCCGCCACACGTGCTCATCAACTCCCAACACTTTGACTCCGTTGAACCGGGTTGGGTCATCTATCAGCAGGCGCTGGCCTTCGGCCAGCACTGCTTCGTTGGCGGTATTCCAGGTGACACCGAGCCCTTCGGCAATCCGTGAGACTGACAGGTGCTGGGTGACTAGCCCGGCCAAAGCCCAGCGTAGCCCGGTCCGGCTGATTTTCTGTCGTGGCGCTACCGCTTGGCTGAGGTCTTCACGCCAGACGCGTTGGCAGTGGTTGCAGCGGTAGCGACGGTGCTTGATCACCAGGACGGTGGGCGCCATCCGAACGGTTCGTGGGCCAGGCGCCGGGTGACGGTATCGCGTGGATTTCCGGGCGTTCCGCAAGTTTGGCACCATGGGTCAGGGTTGGTCACTTGTCAGAGGATCTCAGCTTTCTTCGGCGTGAGGCGCTGCCCGATGGCGGTGAGTCCCAGTCCGTCAAGGTTGGTGAAAGTCGTGAGATTTGCGGGGGTATAGATAGAATGGTGCACAGTCGAGGTCTCTAGAAATGGTTAGTGTGGTAACTTCCATTCTTCTGGAAGGCCTCGACTTTTTAATGCATTGACGACATGCCCGGGATCCGGGGTGTTGGGTTTAGGTGGCTACACTCTCAATTCTGAAGAGCCACTTTAAAGGTGACGACTGGGACTCGCGTCTCGCAGCCGAATTAAAGGCTCGATCCACTGCGGATTCAAAAAAGTCTAATAACCAGACGGCTAGATTCATTGAAAATGAAGAGATCGCCAGTGCCTACGCAACGCAAGTGGCACGTGCTCTCTGGGGCGAAAACGTCAAGCTCGTTCAATTCAAAGTTGGCCGGCAAGGAGTGATTCCCTTTGCGCAACGAAATAATGAAAATGCCAAACGCCCAGCCGCCAGCATCATCGACTTGGGGTGGCGCGGCATATCGGTTATCGACGGTCAAAGCGATGAAAACTTCGCGAAGATCTTCCTATCCTTGGAAGGCGTGAAATAACCATGGCGAATGTATTCACTAAAGTTGCCGCTGCTCTGCTAAACCTGTGGAAAGCCTTTTGGTCAGACGCCCCAGGACATTTCATCGAAGCTTGCACCGGCGTAGTGCACACCGTAGAAGCCTGGTTATATGACGCGAAACGTGCCAGTTATGGAATCGCCGTCGCACGAATGCTTTTTGCCTGTACGGCCTTGGGATTGCTGCTGACCAACTTCAACACGCGGTACTACACCTATGGCAGTGCATCGGCTTGGACGGGAAGCCTCAATGAGGCTAGCGGTTCGTTTTCTGACGACCCCATCTTTGGGATTTTTCACTCCATCGCCGGCAACGATGTTGCGGTGACCCTGTACTTCCTACTGCTCATGGTCCTGGCTATTGCGCAC
>DNHA01000081.1:9094-17769 GCA_003486025.1 Micrococcaceae bacterium
TTCCCGTGTTTTTGGTTCTATGGATCGGATTGATCGAGTCTTCTCACTTTGGAAGCGATCAGGGGGATAACGCCATGCGTATCGGGTTGTTCTTGCTGATGTTCACCGATCATTCGGCTCGCTGGTCATTCGATGCCAAGCGACGTGCAAAAAATGAGAATTATCAGGGTTCCACGCTAATAAAAGTCGTCAAGGGCGCCAAGGTACTGCCTGCGAATCTAACTAATCTCTGGCATAATCTGGCCATCGTGGCGCTAGCTTGCCAAGTATTCATGATTTACGTTTCTGGCGCGCTATTCAAAGCCGGTGGCGAGCCATGGCGCGACGGCACAGCGGTGTATGGTCCCTTGCACACGATGAGGTTCGGGCCATGGCCTGAACTAAGCGATTTGATCACCACCATGGGATGGGCCGTTGCGGTGGGTGCAATCGGTTCGATTATCTTGCAGGTAGTGTTCCCGGGAGCATTGCTTTTCCGCTGGACCCGTATCCCGGTTCTGTTTGGCATGGTGTCATTCCATATCGGGATCGCCGTGCTGATGGGGCTGCCATGGTTCTCGCTAGCAATGGTCGCGATTGATGCGATATTCATCCGTGACGTGACTTGGCTGCGACTGGCTAACTGGTTCAAGAACTCGGCGCGAGGCGGACAGGCAGAAACGCCCGGAGAACCGAAAGACCAGGACTCCCAGGAGAATGAAGTCTTTGTCTCGCGCGAAGATATTACCGTCTGATCTAGCCACAGCTCTGCGGCTAATACACGAAGTCCCTCAAACTCCCGGCAGGGAGTTTGAGGGACTTCGTTGTGGTGCTTATTCGCCGATGTAGAACAGGCGCTTGTTCACGAATTCTTCCATGCCCAACGGGCCAAGCTCGCGGCCGAAGCCCGAGCGCTTCACACCACCGAATGGCATCTCGGCGCCCTCGGCTGCTGGCGAGTTAACATTCGCCATACCCGACTGCAGGCCCATGGCAACCTTAGCCGCACGGGCTTCGTCGGTGGAGTGCACCGAACCGCCCAAGCCGTAGATGGTGTCATTGGCTAGTTCCAGTGCCTGCTCGTCGCTGGTGACCTTGTATACGACGGCGACTGGGCCGAATAGCTCTTCGTAGTAAGCCCGCATGTCCTTGGTGACACCGCTGAGCACGGCAGGGGAGTAGTAGGCCGCAGGACCCTCTTGCAGCACGCCACCGGTATGGAGCGTGGCGCCCTTGGACACCGCATCCTGTACTTGTGCGTGCAAATCTTCGGCAGCCTTACGCGAGGACATCGGTGCGAACGTGCCGTCGACTTCGGCCATTGGATCGCCGGGGGTCAGTCCATCGGCATGCTTGGTCAGCTCGGCAACAAAGTCATCAAAAATATCTTCCATGATGATCATGCGCTTATTGGAGTTGCACGCCTGACCGGTGTTGTCGATACGGAAGCCCCACGCGGTTTCGGCAATTCCAGCCACGTCATTTGAGTCGAGAACAACAAATGGATCCGAACCGCCAAGTTCGAGTACTGCCTTCTTCAAATTGCGTCCGGCCTGCTCGCCAATGATCGCGCCAGCGCGTTCGGAACCGGTCAGCGAAACACCCTGGATCCGTGAATCGGCAATGATGTTGGAGATTTGATCATGGGTGGCGAAAACATTGTTGTACACGCCGGCAGGAACCCCTGCCTCATCCATGATTTCTTGGATTGCCAGAGCCGAGCGTGGGCAGGACTCCGCATGCTTGAGCACAATGGTGTTACCCAGCATCAGGTTTGGCGCTGCAAAGCGAGCGACCTGATACAGCGGGAAGTTCCACGGCATGATGCCCAGCAGCGGGCCCACGGGGCGACGCTGGACGACTGCCTTGCCACCGGAGAAAGACTTGATTTCCTGGTCTGCGGCCAGAGTTGGGCCTTCGGCAGCGAAGTATTCAAAGATGTCTTTGCAGTATTCTGCTTCGCCTACTGCCTCGGAAAGTGGCTTGCCCATTTCCAAGGTCATGATCTTGCCGAGGTCATCGGCTTTCTCGGCGAAGAGCTGAGCGACCTTGCTCACGATCTTTGCACGTTCGTTGATGTCAACGTTCTGCCAAGACTCATAGGCGGACTGTGCGGAGGCGAGTGCCTGCTCGACCTGTGCGTCGGTGGCTGCCGGGAATTCTTCAACGATCTGGCCGGTTGCCGGGTTTAGTACCTTGTAGGTCGGGGCGCTCATGATGCTCCTGTCTAGTCTGTGCTGAGGTCTGGTGGGCTTGTGGATTCCACGATACCCATCCTGCCCGTAAAATGAATGTGAATCACTTCACGGCGCGTCTAATTCGAGCATATCCTCAGTTCAGCAAATCGGCCACACTCAGATCCGTTGAATCGTCTGGGATTCAAGACGGATTCCTCGCGAATGTCTCTTATCTGCATCCGAATGCAAAACACCCGTGCGGCGCTTGAGAATACGTCGCACGGGTGCTTGAGAACAAGGAAGAAACTAGCTGATTGCCGAAGTCTTCCACCAATCAATTCCGGCATCGCCTTGGGCGATCGACGCAATTTCGTCGAGCTCGGCCTCGGTGAATTCAACGTTCTTCAATGCACCGAGGTTTTCGTCCAGCTGCTTGGTTGAAGAAGCGCCGATGAGCACCGAGGTGGCCGCACCGTCGCGGAGCAGCCATGCCAAGGACATCTGTGCCAGTGACTGGCCGCGACGCAGCGCAATGTCGTTGAGCTTGTGGATCTTGTCCAAATTCTCTTCGGTCAGCTGTGCGTCCAAGGAACGTCGTCCACCCTGGCGCTGCACATCGGTGCCGTTGAGGTACTTGTCGGTCAGCAAGCCTTGAGCCAAAGGAGTAAAGGCGATAGCTCCCATGTCTTCCTTCTGCAAGGTAGCCAGCAGGCCGTGCTCTACCCATGGGTTCAAGATGTTGTAGGAAGGCTGGTGGATGACCAGTGGAGTTCCTAGCTCGTCTGCGATGGCCTTGGCCTGTGCGGTACGTTCGGCCGAGTAGGAGGAGATGCCGACGTAGATGGCCTTGCCTTGGCGAACCAAGGTATCCAAAGCACCAATGGTTTCTTCCAAAGGAGTCTTCGGGTCATAACGGTGCGAATAGAAAATATCCACGTAGTCCAGGTTCATTGCCTGCAGAGATGCTTCTGCGGAGGCCAGCAAGTATTTGCGTGACCCGAAGCTGCCGAACGGTCCTGCCCACATGTCGTAGCCGGCCTTCGAAGAGATGACCAGCTCATTGCGGTAAGGCATGAAGTCCTTGCGCATCATGCGGCCGAAGTTCTCTTCAGCCGAACCAGCTGGTGGACCATAGTTATTAGCCAGGTCGAAGTGGTTGATGCCGTGGTCAAAAGCATGGCGCAAGACTTCGCGTTGGGTATCAAACGCGCGGTTGTCACCGAAATTCCACCACAAGCCCAGCGAGAGTGGAGGCAAAACCAAGCCCGAATCTCCGACCCGGCGGTAGCCGAAGTTTTCGTAACGGTTTTCTGCCGCGACGTACGGACGATTACTGTCGGGACGCGGGCTGACAAGTTCGTACTCCATGTGGTGCCTCTCCATAGAATGAGTCTTTGTTGCTTAAAACAACTCTATGGCAGAACTTACGCCAGAGTATCGATCTATTGAATAAAACTCGGGCTTTGCCTTCGCAGAAGCAGACTCGCTATAAATCATGTCAACAGGGAATATCGAGGCTCGCGATAGAGTGAAGTTTGGACAGCATGCAAATAACTGTGAGGACCGAAGTGATTTCCAAAGCGACAAAATCCCTTGCCGCGCTCTTGATCTGCGGACTATTAGCCAGTTGCTCCTCGGGCCCAACGACGCACGAGCCACAGTCCTCGAATTCCGCGACGACGACTCCTGCGCCACCGACCCCCGAACCGCTGCCGGACTTTGTCCAAGACTTCAATAGCAAGCCCGCAGGCAAGGCAGCTACCTTGAACGTCGGCTCCTCAATCCTTGGTACTAGCCTCAGCGATGACAACATCGGAGTGTCCTTTGAGGCTACCGAGCTCAGCGATCCGCGGTGGGACCCGGAAGCCGGCAACCTGGACGAGATGCTCGGCGCGTTGGGGAATCCGGGTTTACGTTTTGGCGGAAATGTCTTGGACCGCGAAACCTTCTGGACTTCAACGGGAGAAAAAGCGCCACCGGGCAAAACCTTGGTCACGCCCGAGGACCTCGAACGCGTGATGAAAACGGTCAAGAAGCTCGACTCCAAGGTCACCATCGGTATTCCGCTGGGCCATTACGATCCGAAGCGCGGAGCCGATATGGCCAAATATGCAGTGAAGACTTTCGGGAATCACCTGATTGGAATATCTATCGGCAATGAACCCAACGGGTATACCAATGATGCGCGTCCTGGGCTGCAGGTGCGCAAACCTTCGCAATGGAATGAAAAGAAGTACGTCACGCAGGTGCGGGCGTACGTCAAAGCCATCGATGAGGCCACCGGTAAGAAGGTTCCCATTGTTGGTCCCGGCGTCTTTGACGGCTCATGGATGAGCGCGTTTTTGAATGCGAAAATACCCAACACTACGGCGTTGACCCAGCACTATTACGCAACCTATGAATGCTCCTCGGATAAGGTGCCAGGGCGCGGACCCGAATGGCAGAACCTACTCGATCCTGTGGTGAGCAAGAGTGCCACGAAAATGTTGGGAATTGGATTAGCCAAGGCCAACAAGAAGAAGGTTCCGCTGTGGGTCGAAGAAACCGGGTCAACGAGCTGCCCGGGGACGAATAATACCTCGCGTACTCACGCCACCGCATTGTGGACCATTGACCATATCTTTGCCTCAGCCCAGCTTGGGGTGGAGCGGATGAACATGCATTCCATGCTGGGGGCATGCCGAGGTGGTGCACCGATGTCGGTGGTCTGTTCCGCGGACGGAACCGGTAGCAACGGTGAAGGCCAAGTGCTGGCCCAGCCCAATTACCTGGCCATGCGCTTAGCCAGCTTGAGCATTGGCAGCCAGTTCATGTCTACAAAAATTTCGGGCGACAAAAACATTGCGGCCTACGCTGTTAAGGC
The DNA here is from genome assembly GCA_003486025.1 of Micrococcaceae bacterium. Taxonomy (GTDB): domain Bacteria; phylum Actinomycetota; class Actinomycetes; order Actinomycetales; family Micrococcaceae; genus Glutamicibacter. The sequence continues at coordinate 14,114 of DNHA01000081.1, forward strand.
AAAAAACGGCAATGTTCTGGTGACCGTGGTCAATAAAAACGATGCAGCCAAAATGTCGAAAAACCCGCTGACCGTCAACGTGCCTCGGGGATATCAAGCCACCGGGGCAGCGCAGATTCATGCACCCGGAAACGGAGCTATAGAGAAGACCCGGTTGCGAGCAGAGGCCCCGTTTGCTGCTAAAGGCAGTGGCGTGACGAAGAATGCGACCGGCAAACTCCAATTGGATGTGGCCACCAGCAGTGCCACGACGATTGAGTTCACGAAAAATAAGTAACGACAAAGCTTAAAGAAAGAATCGATCTGCGGGGGTCAAGGAGGTAAAGCCCGCGCAGATCGATTCTTATAAATCACTCGCACCTTGAGAAGGTAATCCCCACTCTAGGACGGCATACTTATCAATAGCTGAGTGTGAGGTGAACGAAGCCTCAATTTGTTTGGATTAGTAATTCGAGGGTGGATCAGAGGCTGGGAATGATTCGTCCTCCCATTCCTCCACTAGCTCTTCTTCATGATCGTGCTTCACGTGTGCCTTGGCCTGTTCCTGAGTCTCGACTCCAAGCTCGTCCTCGTGACCGTTGCGCATGATGCTCCTTCCCTCGCATGTCTTAGTGTCGCGGCATTAAGCCATCGACCTCATACTTTTAGTGTCATCCTTTTCATGAGCAAAGTCGATAGAAAGCGGGTAATGCACACCAGTCTGGCGCCCGGCGAATTGCTCGCTGAGGCACAAGGAGATTTAATCGGAGGTATGCCGATGATTACTAACCCCGCAGATGGTGCCGAAATCTTCTTTGATGACGACCAAGCTGCCGGTGAGCCAATTCTTTTCCTCCACGGATCGGCACTGTCACGTTCTATCTGGCGCGGGCTGGGATATACCAAAGCCTTAGGCACCAACCATCGCACCATCCGAATGGACCTTCGCGGGCACGGCAAATCGATGAAGTCTCATCAAAGCTCCGATTACACGATGGACAAAATTGCCAGTGACATTTATGCAGTACTAGATCATCTCGGCCTTCCGGCAGCACATATTATTGGTTACTCTTTCGGCGCGCGTAGTGGATTGCATGTCGCCATGGACCGCCCTGATCGGGTTCTGAGCCTCACGATGCTCGGGGGAACCTATGAGATTACCGAAGGAGAGATCGGCAAACTGTTCTTCCCCGGCTACTTAGAAGTATTGCGCCAAGGAGATATCGAAGGTTTTGTCACCGGGCAAGAAACCCGCGGCAGATTGGACCCGGCCACCCGATTGGCGTTCCTCAACAACGACCCCTTGGCCTTGGCCGCCTACTATGACGCAGCCGAAACCGTGCAGAACCTGGAGCTGAGCGAGCTTTCGAAGATTGCCACCCCCACATTGTTATTGATTGGCACCCGCGACCAGCCCCGCTTCGATCAAAACAAGCTGATGGCCCGGGCTTTGCCGTACGCTCGATTAGTTGCGCTTCCGGGCCGAACCCACGGCAGTACGCTGTTCCCCATTGAACCGGTGGTTAATGCGATCCAAGCTTTTTGGGCGGCATAGCACCTATGGATGTCCAGGCCTTTGACCTTGAACGCATCGCCTCGGGTTTAGCCTTCGGGCCAAGCCGCCAAGAACTGCACATTGCGCTGCAAACCCAACCGAGCCGGCCACTGGTCATTCAGGCGCCACCGGGCTCAGGCAAAACCACGATCGTGCCACCGACTGTGGCCGTGGCACTGGCTGCGCAAGGGCTCACCGGCAAGATCATCGTCACCCAGCCACGCCGTGTAGCGGCCCGTGCCGCAGCACGTCGGCTAGCGCACCTGGATGGTTCGAGACTGGGGGAGAAGGTAGGTTTTGCCGTCCGCGGTGAACGGCAAAGCTCGGCAAATACGCAGGTTGAATTTGTGACCGCCGGACTGATGCTGCGCAGGTTATTGGCTGATCCGGATCTAGCCGGAGTCAGCGCGGTGATCATCGATGAGGTCCATGAACGATCCATCGATACCGATCTTTTACTGGCCATGGTGAACCAGATCAGCGAGCTGCGAGATGATCTGAGCCTGATCGTGATGAGTGCGACCCTGCATTCAAAAGAACTTTCCGAGCTCCTGGCACGTGATGAACCCGCACGGGTGTTGACGGCTGACACCGCACAATTTGAGGTGACCGAGCTCTTCGACAGTTTCGCCAAGCAGCGGATCACCGAACGGGGAATCAGCGCAGAGTACCTATCCCACGTCGCACAGGTGGCGGTGAAACATTCAAAACTAGCGAATCAACGCTCCGCAACCGTGGTCGATACCCTGGTCTTTGTTCCGGGCGCCCGCGAAGTAGACCGTGTGTGCGCCCAGATTGCAGCATCTGGAATGGCCACCTTTGCCTTGCATTCTCAAATACCCACAAAGATTCAAGACCAGAGTCTTGCCGAACCGGACGCTGCCGAAGGGCCGAGAATCATCGTGTCCACCTCGATTGCTGAATCCTCATTGACCGTGCCTCGGGTACGTCTAGTCATTGACGCTGGTTATGCGCGCGAACCGCGCCGAGACGCCGGACGCGGTATCGCTGGACTGGTCACGGTGGTGGCAAGCCGGGCGTCAGCCACGCAGCGAGCCGGTCGTGCAGGACGCCTAGGTCCGGGAACTGTGGTGCGTACGTTGGATGCGAAGGCCTTTGCGGCGGCGCCACCCAGCTCTGCGCCTGAAATACGTACTGGAGATCTGGTTCAGGCCGCGCTTTCGTTGGCTGCTTGGGGTGCACCGCGCGGAGCCGGGCTCCGGCTCTGGGAAGATCCACCGGCTAAGACGCTGTACACCGACGAGGAGGTGTTGCGTGCACTGGAAGCGGTAGACGGGGAAGGGAAGATCACCGCGTTGGGCGAGCGGATGGTGAAAATTCCGGCAGATCCCAGGACAGCACGTGCACTGCTGGAAGGCGCCGAACATTTCGGTTCACGTCCCACGGCGGAAGCGGTAGCTCTGCTAGCCAGCTCGGAACGAATCGCCAACGCTGATCTGCATGAATTACTCCAGGCAATTCGGAGCCCCGCGCATCCTGGCCACCGGGCCTGGGAGCAAGAAACCAGAAGGCTTGAAAAACTTACCGGAAATGCGCGGAGCCAAGATGCGGCCATGGCTCTCTCAGGTGTCTGCGCCTTGGCTTATCCGCAGTGGGTGGCGCACAAGGTCCAAGACCACGACTACCTGCTGGCCTCAGGGACGCGCGCTTCTTTGCCGCGTGGCAGCCACCTGGCGCATTATGAGTTTTTGGCGATTACCGAGGTTACTCGTGCTTCAACAAATACCGGTGCAATAATTCGCCGCGCGGTGGGAATTGAACTAGAGCAGGTGCTTGGTTTGCTCAGCCAGCTTCATCAAGTCAGCGAAAGCGCAACGATGGTGGATGGAAAGGTTTCGGCCCGCAAGGTTGAATCATTGGGCGCCATCGAGCTCGCTTCGCACCCGATGAAGGCTACGAAAGAACTTGGCCGCAAGGCTGCCGCAACGGCGCTTCGCGAGCAATCACTGGCCCTTTTTGGCGAGCAGCAAGCATTCGAGAATCTGCGCCGCCGCATGGGTGTGGCGTACCGGCTTGTGGGGGCGCCCTTTGTCCCGGTCGATGAGGCGAGTTTAATAGACGGCGCGTCAAGCTGGCTGTCGGCAGGCTTGGAGCATCTGGC
>DNHA01000081.1:17820-24754 GCA_003486025.1 Micrococcaceae bacterium
GCTCATGAATTTGATTCCTTAGTTCCCGAACGACTGCAAGTGCCCTCGGGTTCACGGATCCGTATCGAGTACCCACCGGTGGATTCAACCGGTCCGGCAGTGGTGGCGGTGAAATTGCAGGAGTGCTTTGGACTGAAAGTTTCTCCACGGTTGGTGCGCGAGAAACTGCCGGTACAGTTCCACCTGCTTTCGCCCAAAGGCAGCCCGCTGGCGGTCACCGAGGACTTAGTAAGTTTCTTCAACGGGCCTTACGCACAGGTGCGCTCCGAGATGCGCGGAAAGTACCCGAGGCATCCTTGGCCTGAAGATCCGTGGGAACATCAAGCCACAGCCTTCACGAACAATAGGCTGCGCCGGGAAAGCAAAGGCTAAGACAGTACAGCCGTGGCCGAGGCACCAATAAAATGGTGCGTCGGCCACGGCGTTTTTTGAATTAAATTGCGGGGTTAGGCGAAGGCCGAGATGCCGGTAATGTTGCGTCCCATCAATAGGGCCTGAACGGTTTCGGTACCTTCGTAGGTGTGGATGGCTTCAATGTCAGCAAAGTGCCGGGCTACTCGATTGCTGGTCAGGATCCCATTTCCGCCCAGGAGATCACGGGCATTCGCAGCGATCTGGCGTGCGGTGCGTGTGGCGGTGTATTTAGCTAAGGAAGCCTGCGGGCCGGTCAGTTCTCCGCGTGCTTCACGCTTGGTGGACTGCACCGCAAGCAGCTGAATGGTGGCCAGCTCGGACTGCATCCGGGCCAGACGTTCCTGCACTATCTGACTAGCTGCCAGGGGCCTGCCAAATTGTGTGCGGGCCTTGGCATAGAGCACCGCTGATTCGTAGCATGCGGTGGCGTGGCCAACTGCAGACCACGCAACACCCAAACGGGTGGCAAAAAGTACTCGTGCGGTGTCTTTGAAGCTATGGGAGTCCGGGAGCACATCCTCATCTGGCACAAAGACGTTCTCCATGCGGATATGAGCCTGCCAGATGGCACGCAAGGAAAGCTTATTTGTAATGGTGGTGGCGGTATAGCCAGCGGATTGCTGATCAACCAGGAAACCACGCACCTGACCGTCGTCATCGCGTGCCCAGGTGACGGTGATGCCGCCAATGGAACCATTGCCGATCCACTTCTTCTCGCCGCTGATGACAAAGCCACCGTCGACCTTATGGGCGCGGGTTTCGAGACCTACCGAGTCAGAACCGTGAGTCGGTTCGGTCAGTGCGAAGGAACCGGCGAGCTGACCTGCCAGCATCGGAACGCCATACTTGGTCTTCTGCTGCGCACTCCCGCAGAACATGACCGAGCGCAGCGCCAAGCCTGCCTGTACACCAACGATGGTAGCCACCGAACCGTCCCCGCGAGCCAACTCCATGTTGACCAGCCCAGCGGCCATCGGGCTCATGGGTTCATGGCCGGCAAAGTCCAATCCGTCACGGAGCAGCCCGGCGTCACCGAGTTTTTTGATCAGGTGAAGCGGGTAGTCTGCCTTGTCCCAGTATTCGTGGATATCATCTTTGACTTCTTCCAGGATGAAAGTGCGTGCCTTGCTGCGCCACGCGGCATCTGCCGGATCGACTTCGGCGAGCACGCCGGTGGGATCGATGTCTACCCCGTCGGCCCAGAGGCAGTATTCGGGTTCCACAACGCCGGCGGGAAACTCGAATTCGGTGTGCTGCTGGGTCATTTCTGGTGCTCCTAGGCAAAGAAGGGAAACTGTTCTGCACCCAGCCTAATGGAACTCAATGTCATGTCAAGAAACTAAGTGTCAATTCCGATGTTCGCGCAGTGCCTTTGACACGGCATCAAGTACCGCTTGTTCGTCATCTCCTGCGTCAAGAACAGAAACCACCACGCGCGGCGTCCTGGATGGCTTTGTTTTGGGAGCATGGCTGGGATCCAGCAAATCTGCGAAACGGTCCAAGAACAACGACACGTCCGCGGCCAAATGCTCCCGATCTGTGGCGGAGGGGTCGCGCAACCACAAGCGCAGGTGGTCATTGTGGATGGCAACCAGCCCTGCGCTGATTCCTAGGCTCAGGGCACGCTGGGCGGGCGTGCTGGTTAGTTCTCTGGCGGAGAGGAAATCGTAGAAAGCACGTTCATACCGGTGGGTGGAAACCAGCTCACGTTCGCGCAGCGAAGGCACCGAGGAAAGCAATCGGTGACGCAACTGGGCGGCCTCGGGGTTCATCGTGTATTGGTCAAAGACCACGTGCGCCGCGTCGATCAGCGTTTGTGCGGCACTGACAGAAGATGCTGCAAGCGTCGTTTTCACATGAGTGATGATCATTTCCTGATCGGCAAACACCATGTTTTCTTTGGAACCAAAACGGCGGAAGAATGTGGACCGTGACATTCCGGCGGTGGCCGCCAACTCATCGACGCTTGTGGTGTCGAACCCCTGGGTAATCAGAAGGTCCAGAGCGGCGGAAGGTACGGCGGAGGAAGAGATCATGATTCTTGAATTTAGCATGTTTCGGCTAATTGACTCCGGCTCACGGGACTAAATGATTGTGATCATTCCCCGGGGTGACTACGCTGAGGTTCAAGGCAACTCATAATTGCGAGTGCCGCAGTAAAACTACTTAGAAGAGAAGTGAGGGCCCATGGGAATCTCTATCGCAAACGCCGCACTACGTTTGGTCAGTGGCGCATTCATTCTCAACAGCGGAATCAACAAGCTTCGCATTGACGAAGCCAGCGCAGCAGGACTGCAGCAGCTAGCCTCCAACGGTGTGCCTCAGCTGGGTCAGCTGGAACCAGCAGCTTTCGGCAAGGCAGTTTCTGTCTCCGAAATTGCACTGGGTAGCGCTTTGCTCCTGCCGATCATTCCCTCGCGGCTTGCAGGTCTTGGCCTCGGAGCATTCTCAGGGGTATTGCTGGCTTCCTACTTGCGCACCCCGGGAATGACCGAATCTGACGGCATCCGTCCGACAAGTGACGGCACCGCGCTAGCCAAGGATGCTTGGCTTGCAGGTATCGCAGTAGCCCTGGTCTTTGGCCGCCGCTCGGCGAAGCTGTCGAAGAAAAAGAAATAATTTTTCCACCACGGTGAGCAAAATTCCCAACTGACGCAAGTTTTAGTTGGACTGCAAGCCATCAGTAATCACTTTCAGGTTTCGAACCAAAAGGAGAACCCATGGGTTTCTTGGATAATGCAAAGAAGAAGCTGGGCGAAGCAGTCGAAAACGTCAAGGAATTTGCCGGCGACGCTTCAGAGAACGTTAAAGAGTTCGCGGCTGACGCGAGCGAGAACGTGAAGGAATTCGCGGCCGATGCCTCGGAGAACGTGAAGGAATTTGCCGCCGAGGCGCAGGAAAAGATTGGTGAAACCGTAGAGAAGGTCAAAGGCGAGGACAAGCCAGACCAATCTGCATAGTCGAATTCATCTGAGCAAAAACGGGGTGGGTTCCACGTAGAACACGTGGAACCCACCCCGTTTTTTGCGCTTTTTGCGGCTAGGAGACTTTCTTCTTTTCCGGGACGTTGAGGAAGGCCACTACAAGTACCGCGGCAATGGCCACCAAACCGGGTAGCAGCAATGCCTGGCCCAGGCCCACAGCTGTCGCTTCAGGGATAGCGCCAGGACCCTGAGCTTGAACCTTGAGAATCTCAGCGGAAACGCGTGCTTCCATCAAGACCGCAATGAGCGCAGAGCCGAGGACCGAACCGATTTGCCTAGTGGTGTTGTAAATACCTGAACCGGCCCCGGCGTCCCTTGGGGTGAGGTTTTTGGTTGCAGCGAGTGAAAGCGAAGGCCAGATCATTGCCGAACCAATACCTTGCACCGCTGAGGGGATCAGCAAAGTCCACAGCGCAATGTCCGCGTGCATCATAAATGCGTAAGCCACGGTTGCGGTGCCGATCAGGAAGAACCCTGGAACCGCGAGGGCCCGGGGATTAAACCTGTTGACTGTCTTTCCCAGCACTGGCGCGATGAAAATTGCCACGATGGCCATCGGGGAGATCATCAAGGCCGATTGCGTCGGAGTCAGGCCCCGCACATTCTGCAGGAAGAACACCATGGGCAAGGCCATGGTCGAAATAGTCAGCCCCATGCAGGTGATGGCGATATTTGCCAGCGAAAAGTTACGGACCTTAAACAGGCGCAAGGGAACCAGCGGTTCTTTGGACGTCTTTGATTGCCACCAAATAAACACCGCGAAGAGCAACACACCCAGGGCGATCAGGTGCCAAGAGCTCAGGGGGCCAATGAATGGTTCCCAATTTGTTGAGTCGCCTTCTTGGATGCCGAAGACCAAAGCAAACATTGCCAGAGCGGAAAGCGCTACGCCAACCCAGTCGAAGGAATGGGCTTGCGGTGCTAGGCGGGGAACAAATTTCAACAACATGATGAAGCTCAATACGGCGATTGGCAGGTTGATGAAGAAGATCCATTCCCAACCGACCGAGTCGACTAGCAACCCACCGGCAATGGGGCCCAGCAGTGCGGCAATACCCGCGACGGCTCCCCAAAGTCCCATCGCGGCACCGCGGTGCTGGTAGGGAAAGAGCCTGGTGATCAGCGTCATTGCTTGTGGCGAAATCATGGCTGCGCCGAGGCCTTGGACCGCACGGGCAATGGTGAGCGAAGCCAGGGAGTCCGACAGTCCGCACCACAGGGAAGCCAAGGCAAAGACCAGCAACCCGATGAGGTAAATATTACGTGGACCAAATCGGTCACCGAGACGCCCGGTGATGAGCAGCGGCACCGCGAAGGTGAGCAGATAGGCACTGTTGATCCAAAGAATCCCAGAGATATCGGCGTCCAGGGACTTCATGATGGCGGGCATCGCCGTGGACACAATAGTCGTGTCGAGCAGGATCATGAAGAAACCAATGACCAGTGCCCAGAGGGCACGCCAAGCGGTTTTGCGGTCAAAGTCTGGTGGGGAGTTCAGGATTTCAGGCACTGACCCAGAGTAATGCTTGCACGGTGAAACTAAAATGCTTTATCCGGCTTGGTTAGAGATTCAGTCGAAAGTCACAGTTCCTTCAATGCGGGTGGTGACGTCCCCACTGACCCAAACACCGCTTTCGCTGGCTTCAATGTGCAAGATTGCCTCGCGTCCCACGCGGGTTCCCTGGCGGACGGTATAACGCTGCGGTGCCAACCCTGCCTTAGTCATCCACACACCAAAACCGGCGTTGAGCGAACCAGTTGCAGGATCCTCCTGAATGGCCTCACCTGAGACAAAAGCACGCACTTCAAAATCTGCAGGTGGTTGAAGAACCACCGAGCCAAAGCGCTCCTCGGAACGAGCCTGGTCCGAATAATCCAAGGGGCGCAGTTCCTCGCGCGTCCCGGCAATTCGGGGCAATACGCTGTCCTGCGGCTGCCAGACGCCTTGGGCCACACTTGAGGCGGTGTAAGGTCCGATGACTCCGAGCTCCAGCCCGTCAAGGGCCGCATAATCAGGCTCAATTCCCAGCACGAGGTCGGCATCGCGTAGCAGCAGTCCGGCGTGGTGGGGGCCATTGACCAACCACTGATGGGCAATGACATCTTCGGCATTGATCCCCAGCCCGGCAATAGCCCACTGCAGAACATCTTGCTCCAGGGGCCCGCTGCGAGTTAACGGCGGGGCAAGAAAGGCGAGGCGGCGCTCATGCTTTTCACTGGCCTCGCGTTCGATCCGTACCTGAATCAACCCGGCATCGCACTGCTGGAGCAGGTGGCCGCTGGCTCCGGCCTGGCCTCCAGACTCAAGCCACGCATGCGCAGCACCTAGCGTGGGGTGTCCGGCAAAGGGCAACTCGGTGGTCGGTGTAAAAATGCGGATTGCATAGTCTGCTTCGGGCTCGGTGGGAGTCACAAAGAAGACTGTCTCTGATAAATTCAGCCACTGGGCGAAGCGCTGCATTTGCGCGGAATCGAGATGATCTGCCTCGAAGACAACGCCGAGCCCATTGCCGTTGAAGGCTGTGGGGGCAAAAACGTCAACCTGCTGATAGGCAAATGTGCGATACATATAAGCATCGTGGCACATTCTTCAGCAGGTAGACACGGTGTTACGCGGTGCGTCCGGTCATGACGGCAAGCTCATGGCCTAGGCACAGCTGGTTACCATTTATGGGCAACATCAATCACCAAACGCGATCCTTGGTCCGGGCCTGAAAGGACAAAAACACGCATTGGCAGTCGTGCCCGCGTAGAGATGCCGATCTTGGTCTGGCCTTCAAAGCTTCCCAGCCAGACCTGCTGGCGGAAGGTTGTGTAATTCAGTGTCTTGATGGTGGATCCGGGACGATAGCTGGTGCTGGTTCCGGACTTCAGCAGGATTTCTAGTTTGGCACCACCCGTGGTGGCTACTGCTTTCCCTGACCCGATTCCGGTCAGTGCGCTGACATATTTCACCGAATATCCATCGGGATTACCGCTGAGATCTATCACCATCCGGTCGAAACAGGTATGGCGTCCGGTACGGATGTTAGTCATCGTGGAGGAACTTGAGNNGCGTTGGAGGTCTTGGATAAAGAACCCCAATAAACGGTCTGGCATCCGGCTGCGGCGGTAGCGACCGGCGCGGCCGAGGCTGCGGGGGTTACCGAGAGCATGCTGGCTGCGGCGAGTGCTGCGAGAAGTCCAAATTTGGTGCGGCGCATATGAACCACCGGCTTTCTATCTGCGTGCGCCCTAGGGTCCGGCATGGACCTGTAAGACTACTAAAACCCGGTTTGCCAGGCGGCACAAGACGCTGGATCCAACTGGAATTGATCTGGTGCGNNATCCGTGACGCAGCAGCCGGTCTCCGGGGATATCCAAGGTGTCGCTCAGCGTTCGGCTAGTCTCGTGTGACATGCTTTAATGATGTTGCCAAGCCCGTCTGCACCTATCGATACCACCGTCGACGAATTCGTTGAAGCCTCCAGCTTCCTGCCTCAATCGTTGCAATTTCTGGTTGTTGTCGCTGTTGGATTAATCTTTTCTGCCATTCT
>DNHA01000081.1:24815-24957 GCA_003486025.1 Micrococcaceae bacterium
ATTTTTCAGCGCACCGGACTCGGCGAGATCAACGTAAAAAACGCGAGAATCCCAATTTTCGGTACTTTCGCATCAATTATTCTCAAAAGTTCACTGTTGGCATTCCAGCGCGATAGCAGCTCCTACAAGTTCTGGCAGTTTG
>DNHA01000081.1:25045-25512 GCA_003486025.1 Micrococcaceae bacterium
GCAAAGGTCCAGACGCAGGTTGGCTTACTGCGCAGGGTACTTATTGCAGTGCTCTGCATCATCGCGGTAGCTGCCGTGTTGTTGACGATTGAACAGGTCAGAGCGTTAGGGGCAGGTATTTTAGCCTCTGCTGGACTTGCTTCGGTGGTCGTAGGTTTGGCCGTCCAATCCTCGTTGGCGAACGTGTTTGCCGGCTTGCAAATTGCCTTTACCGACTCGGTGCGCGTGGATGACATCGTCGTAGTCGAAACCGAACGTGGCACCGTTGAAGAAATAACTTTGACCTATGTGGTGGTGCTGCTCCTCGACGGACGGCGGATGATCCTGCCTTCCACCTACTTCACCACCACGCCATTTGAAAACTGGTCGCGGCGCAGCACCGAGATCAGTGGCAACATCACCTTGCAGCTGAAACTCAATGCGCCGATTGAGTATCTGCGGACGCGGACTACCGAATTGCTTGAATC
>DNHA01000081.1:25559-27331 GCA_003486025.1 Micrococcaceae bacterium
TGGGCGGCCTGCAAACGGTAACCATTTATTTATCAGCCAGGGATCCTGGAGACCTGTGGAACCTGCGCAATATGCTGCGCGAAAAACTGCTGGGCGAACTGGTACAGAGTTATCCAGAATCTCTCCCGGACCCGCGCACCATCCAGAACCCACCGCTATAGCCAGGAAGAACGCTCCTGCGCCTAAGTTGTTTAGAGGCGCAGGGCCGCCGGGCCGTAGTCCAGGTATTGCTGCTCTCGGGAGGTTGACTCGCGTAACGCGGCAATGAGCTGTTCAGCTTTGTCGATGAGGTCTTGGATCATCGAGTCGTCTCGCTCGATCCAAAGGAACTCGGGGACCGCCTGGACAGGCACGAAGTTATAGTGCTGTTCCCAGACGAACAAGGTGCGCTGGGCGCCGATGACATGCTGCTGCCAGAGGACCTGGCGAAGATAATTCTTGGGGATCCGCTTGAACGGCTTATTGGTGGTCTTGATTTCCGCCAGGACCGGTACGCCATCTTGATCAAAGCCCAAACCGTCTGGGGTTGCCAAATGCAGCCGGGAATCCTGTGAGTGGAAAAGTTGCGAGGAAGGGAAAATGTTGAAGTTTTCCTGGACCCACGCGGCGATGACCGGCTCACGACGCCGGCCGTGCTCGGTGTAGGTGTTACCCGAGAAACCTGATCCGTAGAGCTTGTCCCACGCGGCATTCCGGATGGATTTCTCTGTCGACAGCTTAGCTACATCCGTCGCGGTGATGCCTTGTGACCGTGCCCGTAACCATTCAATACGGTTAGTGGAATCCGCCAACACTCGTTGGAAGCATTCATGGTCAACATCAGGCACACTAGTCACCTGATCCATTCTTCCCCATGAACCGGCTTATCCGGCGCAGCATCGCGCCGTAACTTAGGTGAGCCTAGTCGCTGACNNTGGGCTATGGCAGATAATAATTGCTGCAAAGTTGGGGTGTCGGCGGCGCGGAACTTTTCTTCACCGTGCACCAGCAGCCGAATCACTGGTGTGGAAGTGACCGACAATTCTTCGCCGCGGGCTACCTGTTCGACCACATCGATCTCCTCCACGCTGAGGAAGGGCAGCAGTTCTTGGGCGCGGTGGACTACCTGCCGGGCGCGTACGCAGGGGGCACAAAATGGCTGGGTATAAAGTTCAAGCAGCATCACCATCGAGCTTACCTCCAGGCACTTAGCCAGGCGGTGTGTCTGCTCCTACCGGGGGATGAGTTCGCCCACGTACAGCTCCAACGGTGCTCCGATGTGCCCGGCCCTCTGGATTGGGAACATTGGAGCATGCTTCAGAATTCGTTTGTTTCCAATCCAGTTATTTCAGCTCGCCGGTTGCTCAGAAGTTACGGCAGTACCCATGCACTCAACGGTATTGACGTTGATATAGCAGCGGGCACTGCTGTCGCTATCATGGGTCCCTCCGGNNGGCAAGTCCACCTTGCTGCACGCCTTGGCAGGCATCGAGTTGCCGGATTCGGGCACGGTCACCCTGAACCTGCCTGGCCAAGCGCCGGTTGGCGTTGATGGGCTTGGCGACAGCGCCAGAACCAAGCTGCGCCGCGAAGCCTTTGGCTTCGTTTTTCAGTCCGGACTGCTGATTCCGGAACTGACAGCCGAAGAAAACGTGGCGATGGCTTTGATGGTCAATGGCGTACCACGCACCGCAGCAATCGCGCGTGCCGTGGATGCGTTGCAGCAATTGGGCCTGGCCGGGATGGAACAACGCCGCATCGGTCAGCTCTCGGGCGGGCAGCAACAGCGTGTA
>DNHA01000194.1:0-1849 GCA_003486025.1 Micrococcaceae bacterium
GCCGGCACCTCGCCGATGACCTCCAGCTCCACCGGCGCGGCAGCCAGATCAGCCGAACGCACCGCATAACCGTCCATGGCCGAGTTATCCCACAGCGGCAGCGGGTGCGCGGCGGCCACGTCGGCGGCCAGCACTGCCCGGTGCAGGGCAGCGAAGCCTCCGGCCACGGCGAGGGTGCGCGGCGGCAGGGGGCTGACCAAGCTGAGCAGCCGCTCGCGGTGCACTTCGAGTTCTACGGGGTCGCTGCGGTGGGGCATCAGTGGTCTTTCTCGATGGTCATGGGGTGCGCGGGCAGTGTGGCCACCACGGCGCGTGCAAAGCGGCTGGCGGGGTCCGCGAAGACTTCGGCGACGGTTCCCCACTGAATAATCAGCCCGCGCTCGAGCACCAGCAGGTCATCGGCGAGCGCTAAGGTATCCGCGGCCGAATGCGAGACCACGATGGCGCTGGTAGCGGTGCGTTCCAGCTCTTCGCGCACCAGGGCGCGCATGTCCATGGCGGCTTCGACATCCAGCGAGGCGAAGGGCTCGTCAATGAGCAGGATCTTGGGTTTGGCGGCCAGCGCACGGGCTAAGGCGATGCGCTGGCGCTGGCCTCCGGAAAGGGCGCCGGGCCGGTGCGCGGCAATTTCTTGGAGCCCCAGCCGTTCAATCCACTCGCCGGCGGCGGCCTGGGCCGCGGACTTGTCCAGTCCCCCGGCGCGCGCTCCGAAAGCGATGTTCTTCAGTGCATCCAGGTGCGGGAACAGGTGCGGGTCCTGTCCCAGCAGGCCAACTTCCCGCAGGTGCGGTGGACGGTGTGCCCGGGCATCGGCTAGGACATGCCCGGTAAGTTCAATTCTCCCGGCAGTGATTTCCTGGATCCCGGCAATGGCATGGACAATCGTGGACTTGCCTGATCCGCTTGGGCCCATGATCGCCAGCGTGCGGCCGGCGGGCACCTCGAATTCAACGTCCACGTCGAATCCGGTGCGCGGCACACGCAGCTGGACCTTGAGCGTCATTTCAGCGCTCCGGGACGCCAGGCACGCACCAGCAGCAGTACCACCACTGCGGTGGCCAGCAGGAGCAGCGACAGTGCGACGGCCGAGTCGCGCCCGGTGCCCGCACCATTAAACGCGGTGTAGATGGCCAGCGGCATCGTCTGGGTGACACCGGGTGCATTGCCGGCAAACAGTGCGGTGGCACCGAACTCGCCAATGGCCCGGGCAAAGCACAAGATGATGCCGGCGACCAAGCCCGGTGTGGCCAGCGGCAAGGTGATCTTGGTGAGCACCATCCAGCGTCCGGCACCCAGAGTGGCGGCGGCCTGCTCATAGCCGTTGCCAGCTGCGCGCAGGGAACCTTCTACGGAGAGCACGAGGAATGGCAGGGCAACAAAGCTTTGGGCAATGACCACCGCGGCGGTGGAGAAGGGCAGGGTGATCCCCCACATGGAATCAATGAACTGGCCGATCGGGCTGGTGCGCCCGAAGAGGAACAGCAGCGCGACACCGCCGACCATCGGCGGGAGCACCAGCGGAACGGCGATCAGCGCTCGGAGCAGCTGCGCGACGCGGGCCGAGCTGCGGGCCATGAGCACCGCCAGCGGCACACCGAGCAGCACGCACAATGCGGTGGCGGCCACCCCGGTGCGCAAGCTCAGCCAGAGCGCGGACAGCGCCACCTCACTGGTCGCGTCGGCGATGAGCGTGGACCAGCTGGCGCGGCCCACCAAGGCCAGCAGCGGCAGCACCAAGAGCGCCACACCCAGCAGTGCCGGGGCGATGGCAAACCCGGGAACTCGCACCCCGGTATCGCTAGCCATGTGCCTGACCGGTGCCGAAGCCGTGTTCAGCCATGATGCGCTG
>DNHA01000194.1:1895-3382 GCA_003486025.1 Micrococcaceae bacterium
CTGTCCTCGGCTCCCTGGGGCACTATCGCCGCGACTCTGTCGTCTTGCCCCACGTCGGTGGCGTAGACCAGTCCGGCATCTGCCTCACCGGCTGCTACCTTCTGCAGCACCGCAGTGACGTTCTGTTCTTGGCTGGCCGGAGTGACCTCTACGCCGCTGGCTTTGAGCAACCGCTGCGATGCCGCTCCGCAAGGTACCTGAGGGGCGCACAGCACGGTGGTGGCGCCAGCAAGGTCATCCAGGGAATCAATGTTCGCCGGGTTCTCTTGAGGCACCGCGATCACCAAGGTGTTGCTGGCGAAGATGACCGGTTCATTGCCCATGCCGGCCGCCGTCACCTCGGACATATTTCGTTCGTCAGCCGAGGCAAAGACGTCCACGGCGGCGCCTTCAAGGATTTGTGTGGCCAGCGTCGACGAACCGTCATAGCTGATGCTGGCGATCTGCACTTCCGGGTGTTCTGCAGCGAATTCTTCAGAAATCTGCTCGAAGGCACCCTGCAGGGAGGCCGCTGCGGCAATGGTGATGGAATCCCCGGCAGCCTTATTGCTCGCCGAACAGCCGGTCAGGGCCAGCGAGGCCGCGGTGACGAGCACCGTGCATCGGAGGGCCAACGGCCAACGTACGCGCATGAATTCTCCAGAAATTGTGCTTTGCCCCCATGCTACAACCGTCCTCCGTACTGCCGGCTTATTTTACGTGCTGATTTGCGCTTTCAGACGACTCCCTATGATCTGAGACCCCAACGGGGTTAAGCTTGGAAGTATGAAATCTCCAATAGCAGGGGACATCCTCGATGCCCGTTCACGCCCCCTGCATGACTTGCGGATTTCGGTTACGGATCGTTGCAATTTCCGGTGCGTGTACTGCATGCCCAAGGAAATTTTTGGCCGTGACTTCCAATTCCGTGAGCGCTCCGAGCTGCTGAGCTTCGAGGAAATTGAGCGCCTGGCCCGGGTTTCGGTGTCCCTTGGCGTCACCAAGCTGCGCCTAACCGGTGGCGAACCACTATTGCGCCGCGGCATCGTGGAGCTGGTGGCGATGCTCTCCAAGCTGCGCACCCCCGAGGGGCAGAGCGTTGATCTCGCGATGACTACCAATGGCTCCGCCTTGCCGGTGCTCGCACCTGCCCTGAAAGAAGCCGGGCTGAACCGTGTCACCATCTCCTTGGACTCGCTGGACGATGAAAAGTTCAAGGCCATCAATGATGTGAAGTTCCCCGTCGACAAGGTGCTGGAGGCGATCGAGGTGGCCCGCGACGTCGGTCTGGGACCGGTAAAGATCAACACTGTCATCAAGCGCGGTGTCAATGACAGCGAGATACTTTCCCTGGCCGAGCATTTCCGCGGCACCGGCAGCATCCTGCGCTTCATTGAATTCATGGATGTCGGCACCACCAATGGCTGGAAGCTCGACGAGGTGCTCCCTTCGGCTGAGGTGGTCTCCATGATCAACGAGCGGTGGGCGTTGGAACCGGTCACTAAAAC
>DNHA01000194.1:3410-13333 GCA_003486025.1 Micrococcaceae bacterium
GCCGGCTCGGGCTATGATCTGCGCCAGCTGATGCGCGACGGAATCAGCGACGAAGACTTGGCCAAGGCGCTGACCGGCCACTGGCGCAAACGCGATGACAATTACTCGGAGCTGCGCGCCGCGCTGACCCCCGGCAATCGCAAGCGTATCGAAATGTCCTACATCGGCGGCTAGGGGTTTTTCTTGGCCTTAAAACGCCGCGCCGCACTTAGGGCTTCTGCTGCGACGATCTCGTAATTGGCCCGTCCCTGGGATAGAGGGATCGAATCTTCTCCGTACTTTTCGTAGGCGAGGTCGAGTATTTCGCTTGGGTCGTTGAGTCCCAAAGCGTTGACTAAATGTCCTAAGTCAAGAATGTCTTTGTCACGTTCAGCTGCCAGCTTCATGGCGGTCAATGTTGGTAAATCTGCCAACTTGACGTGGGCAAGAACCGAATCTGGAGCAGCTGTCCAGCCGGCATTGTCGGGGATAAACGCAGCTGCACTCGAGTTCAGCCATTTCTTAGGCAGCCCGAACTCCTTAGCCATTGCTCCGATGATTTCTTCCACTTCGGCTTGGTGCGAATAGTAGGCGTCGATATCTTCCGTAGCACGATCAATTAGACCGTGAAGAAGCAGTGCTGAGCCCCCGACGACTCTAATACTCAAAGTGAGTTCACGTTCATTCATGCGCTTGTCGAGTTCTACAAGCAACTCAACGACTTGGAATCTTCTTATCCCTGCTCCACTCATGTTGTTCCTAAGCTTCGTTCGCGTATCCAAACGTTCAGCTCTTGAAGTTCTCTAGGAGTTTCAGCGCGGATAACCTCCTTCATCTTTTCCCCTACTGGATACAACTTTTCCAATAGGAAAACAGGCTCCGCTGGACGCGTGATGTCTGCGGCCCACTGCGGGATTGGAGTCCGAGTTTTATTCGCAATCCACTGAGTTAGTGCTGCCAGCGTCACCTGGTACTGAGCGTCTTCCAAGGCCGGCGACTTGTCCAAAAGTGGATGGCCTTGTTCTATGGACTCCGCGCAATACTCACTCACAAGACGTAGCGCATATTCGTAGTCCTGTGCATGGAGAGTCTGCTGGAAGTCGCGCGCTATTTCAGCACCCCGGTCGCGTATCAAGCGCAGTCCGGGCTCCTCGAAACCAAGCGTCTCCAGGACTTTGAGAACCAGCCCCAGAGCCACCGTCTCTTTTCCAGATTCCAGGTCAACGATGAACTTGCGCGAAACACCCACCGAACTGGCCAATGCAGCTTGAGTCAGGCCGAGAGCACCGCGCTGGGTGCGGATCTTGTCTGCCAAGCTGGCGGCTGTGAACGATGGGCTTTTCATATTCAAATCATGTCACCGTACGGTGACATTGTCGATAGGTCGAGGTGAGGTGGTATCCCGTGCTAGCCCATCGTTTTCTGCCCGTCCAATGATTCGCGGATGATGTCCGCATGCCCACAATGCTGGGTGGTTTCGGAGATGATGTGCAGCAAGGTGCGGCGTACCGACCAGTGGGTGTCGACGAACCACGGAGCCGACGGAAGCTCATGCACGGTGTCCAGGTCTACCTGAGCAAGCAGTGCATCGGTGCGGTCGGCAATCTGCGCATAGTTTTCCAGCAGCGCATCCAGGGTTTCACCGGACTGCATGTGGAATTCGTTGTGGAAGGCTTCGAATGCTTCTGGTGGCATCTGGCTGAAATCCGCTCCGTCCCAGGCCATGGCGGCTCGGCCCTTGACGATGAATTTCTGCCACTGCTCTTCCACGGCATTCACATGCTTGATCAATCCGCCAAGGGTCAGCTCGCTGGCCGTAGTGCGCTGCACAGCTTGCTCGTCGGTCAAACCTTGGACAGTGAACCGCAGGAAATGCCGGGCATTGGCCAGGGCCTGGAACAGGTCGGCGCGCTCGCCGCTCAGGGTGGTGCTGGTGATGGCCATGGTGCTCATAATTGCCTCCTGGCATAAGCTGCAGCCGGTATTTCCAGCTGGTAATACCCAGAATATGAGTGATAAGTGCCAGTTTTTGTCCTAAATCAAGGCAGACTTACTGCATGAGTACCAGCACCAGATTTTTGCGTTTGCTCTCCTTGCTGCAGACCCATCGTTATTGGTCCGGAGACGAGCTCGCCGAACGCCTGGGTGTCAGTTTGCGCACCGTTCGCCGGGACATTGGCCGGCTGCGCGAACTGGGATATCCGGTGCAGGCTGATCGTGGCGTCGGCGGTGGCTACCAGTTGGTTTCCGGCACCGCGCTTCCACCGTTGGTGCTTGACGACGAGGAAGCCGTGGCACTGGTAGTCGCGCTGCAGTCCACCGTTCATGCAGGATCTTCCACGCTAGCCGAGGCCGCGTTGCGGGCAATGGGAAAAATCGTGCCGGTACTTCCAGCCAGGTTGCGGCAGCGGGCGCAGGCACTGACCACGAGCACCGTCCCGCTCAATTCCCAATCCTCCGCACCGGATCCGGTGGATCCGGCGGTACTGGTGGCTTTGGCCCAGGCCTGCCGCGATCATGAGCGAATCGCATTCGACTACAAGGATGCCAAGGGAGCAGCAAGTTCACGCCGAGTAGAACCGGCCCAGCTGGTGAACGTGGGCAACCGCTACTACCTGGTGGCCTTTGATCTGGATCGCGATGATTGGCGCAGCTTTCGAGTGGACCG
This sequence comes from Micrococcaceae bacterium, assembly GCA_003486025.1. GTDB lineage: Bacteria > Actinomycetota > Actinomycetes > Actinomycetales > Micrococcaceae > Glutamicibacter. The sequence goes on from DNHA01000194.1 coordinate 6,058, forward strand.
TGCGCAGAACCCCTCACCAAGGGCGTTGCGGTTTACGCCCAAACAAGTGCCCGGTGGTGATGCGGCTGGTTTTGTACGAGCTGGACTGCGCCGGAGCGGCCATCCCGGGGTTAGCGCTCGGATTCACGCCAGCGTCGAAAAACTGGAGCCATTGATCGGCCGCTGGTTTCAGATCCAGCAGACCGACGCGGACAGTTGCCTCGTGAGCACCGAGAATATGGATCTGCGCTGGGCTGCGTTCGGACTGGCGATGAGTGAGTCGAGGGTCAGCGAGGTTCAGCCAAAGGAACTCCGAAAACTGCTCGATTCGTGGTCAAAGAATTTGGTACAGGGCTCCGAAGAGTAACGGTGGATTGCAATGCTCAAAGTTGTTGAAGATGAGCAAATCCGCCATTCGCGGATCAACAAGCCCTCGCCCTGTTGCGTCTAGCGATTTCGGTGCGCAACTACGTTCACCCCTCGTAGATTGAGAGCCGATATTTTTGATTATGTCAAGTAGAAAAGGCCTTATTTGCTTCCACCGCACATAACGAACTTTCGGGTAATGCCCCGCTTTGATCCTCCGACTCCCTGTCAGTCAGGCTGGCACCTAGTTAAACGAGAGGAACCCCTAGCGTTGCTAGGGATTCCTCTCCAGTCAAAACAGTTGCTACTGCTGAGTACTATCCATACTCTTGGCCAACGCTCGGCGCAAGATGTACCCAACCACCAGCGGAACGCCTGCCATCAGTGTGTATTGCAACCACAGTGGGTTGATCAGTGCAGGCTCAACGAGAATGAATGCGGTGCAGACGGCCACGAAAAGCATCACGAGCGCGGTGAGTGCCACCGATGTCGCGCTCTCGTTGTCGGATTCTGGCCCGGTCTCGTGTAGGCCGGCAATGAAAAACCCAAGCAGGAATGTGGAAACCACGATCCCGATGGCTGCTAGAAAGGTCATGAACTCCATGGTTACCTAACTTTCCCGTTTGGATGTGTGCTCGCAGTCATCAGATCGCTATCTTCGTTTTAGGAGATCATAGCAGGATCCCAGACCGAGGATTTGGAAAACTGTCGACCCGATTTTGGTGAAGAATTCTTCAAGTGCGCTAATCTGCGCTTTCGTCAGTGATGACTTTTTCTTGACGTACTTTTTGAGTTTGTCAACGACCGATTTCACAGTACCACCGAGTTTGTTATAGGCCTTTATAACGCTCTTCGTTGACTTGATGATCTTGTCGGCCTTAGCAAAAGCCTTTATGACCTTGGCAGCGCCAACCGCAAGGCTTGCAATTTCAGCAACGCACAAAGCTGAAGTTCCAATGGTCCACCAAATACTTGGGTCGGAGACGACCGGAAAGACTGCCCCGTCGGTGTCTACTACCTGGGTTATTATTTTGTCATCGATGACGAATTTCGTTGGCAGATTCTTACCGTTTGCGTCGATCGACCACGGTGTTTCTGCTATCGCAAGCACCTCGGCATCCTTGCCCTTAAGCTCCAGGCTTCCGTCCTCTTGGATTTTCCATTTTGAACCTGCTGGAATATCGGTTTTTATCTGGAAGCTGTGCTCATCGGTTCCCTGTTCGATGACGTTGACGATCTGAATCGCGCCATCCTCGGTAACCTGTGCGTGGAAGGTTTCCCCGTCAGAACCTGAGAACGTGCCTACAGCTCCTTCGGCTTCGGTCAGCTCAGCTCCAGGAAGTACTAAAGAGATCTCCTGCCCGCCGTCAAATGCCAAAGAGGTGATCGATTGGTCCTCGTCGGTTGGCATCGTGGTTATTGCATTGTCTGAAACAACTTCACCTTCGAGGGAAGTTGCTGATTCGGGAATCAGCGTGGAGATTTTTGACTGCGCCGATGTGCTCAACCCAGGCGTACCAGCCACAACCTCAGTTGCGTCGATATACTCAACTGACGGTTGTTCTATTTCGGTTGCGGGTGCTGCGTTCGCCATCCCTGAGGTAGATAACACGACGGCTGCAGAAGCCACCGCAGCTATCAACAGGTTCGACCATTTCTTTTTGGGCAAAACTCCCCCTACATTTGTTGAAGAACTGTGGACTTCAAGGAGATGTTTTTGGGTTCTTGGGCGCGTTTGACGTCAAAATCCTTGACTTAAATATTCCACCCTGTGGCCTATTCTCGACTTGATAAAGGTTAGCTTCCCAGAATATAAATCGTTTGTAAATAGGCCTTTGGGGAAAGTTTTAAAATCTTCTGGGCTACCGTAAACCGGAACGATCAGGTCACTGATTAGACCTAATCTGAAAACCTTGCCGCAATCTTGTATAAACCGAGGATCAACGCCTCCTCACTGTCGTACGTTGTGGTCATAGCGCCACCAGGTTGATCCTTGTAAATTATGCGTCAATGGTCGACGATATCCGGTCACCTGTCATTAGCCGCGCATCATGGCCGGCGATGAGGGACTTTTCAGCCATAAATAAATACGCTAAATTGATGTTTCACATGCATTCACCGAATGCGTGGCAGGCCTTGGAGACCTCCTCTGATCCGTCGTGACGGTTACGAATTCCAGCCGACGCACCGATATTTTCTGCATAGAACCAGGAACCACATGCCTCCTCGCGTCACTGGAGTATTAATCTCCGCAACCCTCGCTTCCGGACTGCTGATTGCTGCCGCCCCAGCACAAGCCGTAGAAACCAAGAACACAGAGCCGACTCTCATCGCCGTGCAAAGCGCAGCACCTCAGCCAGATACACACGAGCCGCAACACACGTTCCAGCAAAGCGCACCCACGCAATCCGCGGACCCCTCTCACACCCCGGTGCTGGATGAAATGGCAGAGCGCAACAATCCTGCTCCAAGTACCGAAGAAGCTAACAGCGACCAGCAGCAACCAGCTGAAAATCCCGGCGACCCGCAGCCGCAGCCTGAAACCGACCTATCAGGTAACGTCCCAGAGACGGTTGTACCAACCACAGCTCCTTCAGCAGAGCCTGCACCAGAACAAAACTCACCAGCCCCAACCTCAGACTCTTCTCCAGATGCTACCGGCAGCACACAATCAGAACCCCCTGCCCAGGCACCGGTTGAAACTCCAGTTCCCGAAGCTCCACAACTTCTGGAAACCCCGCGACAAAACAAGCTCAAATCCTTCGGATATATCGACGATAAGCTGACCAAAGAGCAAGAAGCCCTTGTTGAGAAGCTTGAGAACAGCGCCCCTGAAGACACTGAAAACTGGAGCGATGCGCAATGGGAAAAATTCTGGCAGTCAGATGAAGGTATTGAATACAATCGCTTGCTCGAAGAATTAGAAGCTACTTACCCACACTGGGAAGACGAGGTGTCTGATGAGGAACGCGAACTCTGGGAAAAAATCGAAAAACTCATTCCCGAAGGCAGCGAATATTGGGATGAAACCCAGTGGGAAGCTTTTTACAAAACTGAGGAAGGCAAGGAGTTCGACCGTCTATACAACGAGTACCAGCAGGAATACTGGGATCACATCGACGACGATGAAGGCTTTGAACTCTCCGATGAAGAGCGGAAGTTCTACGAGGAAATCGAGCGCCTTTCACCCGAAGGTAGCGAAGAGTGGGACGAGGAGCAGTGGAATACTTACTTGGTCACTGACGAGGGCCGTCACTTGCTTGAGCTCTCGCTTTCCTTTGCATTCGACACAGCTGAATCGCCGGAAGAGTTGAAAGTAATCATTGAGTCATTTCGTGAATACTATGCCGATGATGCCGAATGGTTTGAGGACTTCATGAACCGTTATCTTGGCGCACCGAGCGAAGAGCCAGAAGCTTCGCCGACTGCCGACGCAGAATCTTCGAACACCACACCAGTGCAGACAGTACCAACCGAGTCGAACATCGCTCCAGCGGCAACAGTTGTCAAGGCCGTTGCCCAGCGCACACAGTACGCACCAAAACCAGTGTCGAAGAAACAATCGACAGAACAACAAACCCAGCATGAACTGGCCAAGACCGGCTTCAATGGTCTGATCCTTGCGGGAGGTAGCCTCTTGATCATACTTCTGGGAGCATTCTCCTTGCGGCTTGCGCGGAGGTCACGGACGAGATAGCCAACGGGCAGGAAACTAACAGCTCATGAATCCCCTCGTTTTTCTGGCGGCGGTTGGGGCCATGCTTGCAACTTTCATACTCGGATTCACCTCCGCGGGATTTCAGGTAGCCGGCTCGGGCAATCGTAAAGAGTTTGCCTCGTCGCGTGGTAGCACTGTCCTCGTTTTGCTGCTCATGACAGTCGGTTGTTCACTAGTGTTGGTCAAGTCAGTATTCATCAATCCGCTGTGGGTGCGATATGCCGTCTTGTTCGGCTTACCGGCAGTCGCCGGCTATATTATCGGCCGGTTGGTCCCCCGGCCGATCGATGAGGAACAGAGTGGAGACCCAGGGAAATAGGTTCGAGGTATTTCGGGCTCGATGCGCCGACTGCCTAATTCCAGCACAGCAAGAAGTGGGTAGGCATCACAAGCATGGAATTTCTGGGTATGAACCGTCCCGGAAATTACGCCGCCAGTTTACTGGCGGCTTCATCGGGTAACGAGCCGCTCATTTCATCATAATAGAGTTCTTCAAATTCAACCGGAGCCCGATATCCGAGGGTCGAGTGCAACCGGTCATTGTTGTACCAGTGCACCCATTCCACGACCACGTCATCCACGTCCGCCTTGGTAGCCAAGACTCCAGAGCGGAACGGTGAATCCTTAGCAACCGCCTCGTTCTTGAACAACCCCATCACCGTCTCGGCGGCCGCGTTGTCGAACGCGTCCCCAATCGTTCCGATCGACGGCACCAGCCCCTCCATCGCCAGCGTCTGAGTGTACCTCTGAGAGGTATATTCACTGCCCGCATCTGAATGGTGGATGGTGCCAAAGGCCGGTCTCACATGCGCTTTTTGCTCAATCCGGCGTTGCCATAGGGCCAGTTGGAGAGCCTGCTCCACAAACTCGGTGTCATGCGAGGTCGACGAAGCCCAGGACAAGATCCGGCGTGAGAACAAATCGATCACGAAGGACACATAGGCGAACCCGCCCCGAATCGGAACATAAGTGAAATCAGTGACCCACACCTTGTTAGGTGCATCAGTATAGAAGTTCCGATTCACTAGATCTTTCGCCCGGATTTTATCTTTAGCGCGGATCGTTGTAGTCGTTCTCCGACCCCGCACCAGCCCATTCATCCCAGCCACACGCATCAGCCGATCCACGGTGTGTTTTGAGATGTCAGGGAAGCCGTTGCGCTGCAACCAGACCAGCATTTTCCTCCGCCCATAAAGAACCTCGGGCTTCGGTCTCCCCGTCTTTTCATCAGGTTTCTGCAGGTCATGAAGAACGTTCAAAATGAGTGCGTCCGTGACGACCCGTGGTGCTGGTTCAGCTGCTTTCCAACTGCGATACGTGCGGGCAGAAACCTTCAGGCCCTGATTATTCAGGGCATCACAGATCTGCTGGACTGCGTAGCCGTGTTCGCGTTGCTGGTCGATGAACTCGGTGATTAGTGCCGGCGAGGGTCCAGCTCCCTCGCGAAGAAAATCGCTGATGCCTTCAAGATGTCGTTGGCTTCTTCAAGGTCCCGGACCTTGGCTTTCAACGCTTTGATCTCGGCGAGTTCTTCGCTGGTCGGTCCGGTTCGTTCACCGGAATCAACCTGGGCTTGGAGCACCCAGCGGCGCAGGGTTTCTTTACCGACGTTCAGCTTTGGAGCCATGTCATTGCAGGCTGCGTAGACCGACTTATAGCGGTCAAGTCGTTCCATGATGTAGTCCACTGCGCGGGCTTTGACTTCGGGGGTGTACTGCTTGGGCATGCTTTCCATTCTCTCAATAGAAAGCGGCATAAAACCCGGGACGATTAAGGACAGATCCTTTCAGATCTGCCCCCACACTAGTCTTTGACCGGGTTAGGCATCGCAACCTCCTGCCCACCTGTGCACAGCAAAAGCCCTATCCGCTGCGCTGCTTTTCCTGCACACACGGGGACAGCAGGAACCAATCGACCGCCCGCACACAACCCACAAGTTGCGGCCCCTGAGTTCCACTGCGACGGGTGATCGTGGCCCGTGCACGACCTCTATAACTCTGCGCATCGGTCCGAAACCCCGAACCTACTGTCCGACGGCCTAACCCCTCTAGCACGACCGCCAAAGCCAACGCCCCTGGAAGCTAGCGCGTCCAACCCAAAACCCCTTTACGCGCCGCAAAAAAGGATGACCCTGAACGCGCCAGCGTTCAGGGTCATCCATCTAACTACTTGCCGCAATCCGGCTGATACGGTTCACACAGGCCCTCGATGGGCCGGAACTCCTGCGGGTCCAACCCTTCCAGAGCTTCGGGCCCATCAGCTTGGCCACTCGCCCAATACCAGTACGCTTCTTTACTGATCGCCAGACTTCGCGCGTCACGCGTACGATACCAACGTGCGGTTACGTCCCCTTCGACATAAGTGCAGTACCCGAATAGCTTCCCTTGCTCGTCTTCGGCCTGCGCGACGGCGAAGATAATGTATGGCCAGGATCCCAGATCCCATCCGTCCCGGCCCCACGCTGAGAGTTCATTCCAGCTAGTGCCCGTCAGGCTCGCCATCCAGTCATACCCTTCACCGTAGACGTCCCGCTCGGGCATGGCTGGGACGGCGACAGTTTCCTGGGTGTCTTTGGTTTTGGCCTGCATCTTTTGGTTCCTTTCGTCATGGGTGAGAGGGACAGGGAACTAACCACCTGCCCAACGTCTCCCCCAGTTGTTTTTTGCCTGCTGGCGAAATGAAATGAAGCGGGGCCAGCCGGAAAACCCATCAACCCGTCAGGGGTGCGGAAACCAGAAAATCTTTGGCCGGAAGAAGCGACGAAGGAGCGCGGCCCTATGAATTTGTGGGTGGAGCACGCCCGAAGCGCAGCGAGTGGCTTGTGGGTTTGGAGGTGGCCCGTACACTCCGAAGGACAGCAGCAAAAAACAGAAAAGACGACCGGCCGCCAGGCCGGTCCACAGCCGGCCGCGCCAGCGGACGCCCGATTCAGGAAAATGAGCAACAAGGTAAAGCGAAGAATCAGGGCGGCGAACGGAACCCTTTAGCTCAGTCTGCCGCCCTCTTCATCCCCATGAAACTTTTCAGACCTTGCACGGTTACTGTCCCGACCCGATAGATAGATAGATAGATAGATAGATAGATCCATCGACTGCGTTCTTTGCACGTGCTGCAACTAGAATTCTGAGAGTTACCTGAAGCTCTCCGGGTAGACCTGTATTGCTCAACCTGCTCGGCTTATGATCGAGATGCGAACTCACACGGCGCACATAA
>DNHA01000275.1 GCA_003486025.1 Micrococcaceae bacterium
TTGTTGTATGACAGCAAGGTCATATGGTTATACAGGCCACCGCCGGAGACGTCGTCACCCTTTTGGGATTCGTCGGTACGCCACTTCACACGAGTTTTATCGTTTCGCGCCGTACCAGGAGTGACATAGGCTTCGACGCCGATGATCGGTTTCACTCCGGCGTCAGTAGCCCTCTTCCAGAAGTCGAAGGCACCAAAAAGGTATCCATGGTCGGTAATCGCCATGGCTTCCATGCCTTGTCGGTTAGCTTCTTCAAAAAGCTCCGAAAGTCGGGCTGCCCCGTCCAACATGGAGTATTCGGTATGGGTATGCAGATGGACAAATCCGTCACGTGTCGCGCTCACTGAACCAGTCTAACGATTAACGCCAGGAATATCGTCCACCGCCCACCGGCTGTGTGAGCTCTCATAGCCGGTGGGTCAAACGACTAGTAAGTGCCTTCGCGCAGCAGTTCTAACGCACCGGCGAGGTCATGCGGGTATTCGCTTTCATATTCAACCCAATCTCCGGTGACCGGATGGCTGAATCCAAGTCGTTTGGCATGCAACCACTGGCGCGTCAGTCCCAGTGCGGCGCCCAGGTTCGGGTCCGCCCCGTAAGTCTGGTCACCAACGCAAGGGTGCCCAAAAGCGGAGAAGTGCACTCGAATCTGATGGGTGCGTCCGGTTTCCAGATGCACTTCTACCAAGCTTGCTCGGCCGAAGGCTTCGAGCATCTCATAGTGCGTCACGGAGTCGCGTCCACCTTCGAGGACCGCGAACTTCCAATCATGACCGGGGTGCCGGCCAATCGGTGCATCGATGGTGCCCACAAGTGGATCAGGCAGTCCCTGAACAACCGCATGGTAAACCTTTTTGGGGGTACGCTCCTTGAAAGCGCGCTTCAGACCCGTATAAGCACGTTCGGATTTGGCTACCACCATGAGTCCACTTGTTCCCACGTCGAGGCGGTGGACGATTCCCTGACGCTCGGCGGCACCGGAGGTAGAAATATTGTAGCCTTCGGCCATGAGTGCACCCACGACAGTAGGCCCTACCCATCCTGGAGAAGGATGCGCGGCGACCCCGACCGGCTTATCGATGACAACATAATCGTCTTCGTCGGCAATGATCTTCAAATCTTCCACGGCAATTACTCTAATTTCTAGTGGGTCGGACTGCGGCGGAATGCTCACGCGCAGTGCGTCGCCCTCTCTGACCTTCAGCGGCTTGGTCACCACCCGTCCATTGACTTCCACCATGGAATCTTTGAACAGGGTCTTCGCTAAAGTTCGAGGAATCTCCAGCGCTTGGGAAAGATAGGAGTCCAGCCGTTGTCCGGTATCCTCGACAGCTACAAGGAGTTCATGGACCTGGGTACCCTCAGGCGTGCTCATGCTGTGGGCTCCGTCTTCTCATCGTCAGCGTCAGCGGTATTATTTTTAGGCGGATCACCGATAGTTCCGTCGAGGTTTCGTCCACGTATCAGCATCAGCGCCACGAGAATCATCGAACAAACGATAAATGAGTCTGCAACGTTGAAAATTGCAAAGTGCTGGACTGAAAACATGTCAACAACGTGGCCGAAGCCAAAGGCCGGTTCGCGGAACAAACGATCGGTCAGATTGCCGAGCACTCCCCCGAGCAAAGAACCCAAGACGATTGCCCAGCCGCGTGTGCCCACTTTGCGCAACAGCAGATAAATCACGTATACAGCTACCGCAGCCTGCAAAATGGCGAAAATGATGGTGAAATCCTCGCCGATTGAAAATGCTGCGCCCGGGTTGAGAATATAGTGGATATCCAAGAAATTCGGAATCACTTCAAATGATTCTCCGAGTCTCATCGTTTTCTCAACGAGGATCTTGACGGCTTGATCAAGAACTAGCGCTACTAAGGCGATGATCAGGCCAAGACCTGCGAAGCGCTTAGCCGCAGCAGCACTCCTAGATGGTGAAGCAGTCACACTGTTACCCATTAATTCCCTTTAAACAACAACGGTGGTGCCGGATCAATCCGAGCACCACCGTTAATTGTACTGATATTTAGTTCAAGCCATCAAACCCGATAGGGATTAGCTGGTCTTCCCTGCGTTATCAATGGATCCCTGCGACTCAAGGTCGCGGAGCTGTCCTTCGATGTAAGTCTTCAGACGTGCACGGTAGTCACGCTCGAAGCCGCGAAGCTGCTCAAGCTTACGCTCAAGCACCGACTTCTGCTGCTCCAGTGCAGAGAGAGTCTTACGGCTCTTCTCTTCTGCGGTGGTAACCAGCGAGTTTGCCTCGGTCTTAGCTTCCGAGATGATCTTGTCGCGCTGTTCAACACCGGAGGCGACATATTCATCGTGCAGACGCTGTGCCATAGCAAGCACGTTAGCTGCGGATTCTGCGGACTCGGTACGAGGGGCAGCAGCAGGGACAGCGTTGGCTCCAGGAGCCGCGTCCTTCTTTTCCTCAACCTTGGCTGCAGCAACCGGAGCTTCAGTCTTCTTCACCTCAGCGACTGGAGCAGCAGCTGGGGTTTCGACCTTCTTAGGCTCTTCGGTCTTGGCTTCGGCCTTCTTCTCTTCAGCTGGCTTAGCAGCTGGAGCGGCGGCAACTGGAGCAGGAACTGACTGTTCCTTGGCCGAGACGTTTGTGTCTCCACCCTGCCCTGCCAAGCGGCGGCGCAGCTCTTCGTTCTCACCGGTCAGGCGACGTAGTTCCACAACGATCTCGTCGAGGAAGTCATCTACCTCGTCTTGGTCGTAGCCTTCTCGGAACTTGGTCGGCTGAAACCGCTTGTTGACTACGTCTTCTGGCGTCAAAGCCATTGGGTCACCTCAATACTGGGATCATTTCCGCCCGACAGTTGCTGCCTTGCGGAACACTTACCGTTCATTCAGTGTCGCGACCGGTGAAGTCGGAGCACCATTTCCTAAAGGATATAACGATTCGGACACTAATTACGAAACCGAACTGCCGGTTCAACTCAATTTTATTGTTTTTTGCACTTCAGGAGCTCTTTAGAACCTCGTATTCTTCTACGAAAGCCCTAATCAGTTCCCTATGTTGTAACCTACGCCACTTACGATCGATTTGACAATCATTACGACGATAAACAGGATCAAAAATGACAAGTCAAGCCGGATTCCACCGATATCCAGAGGTTTGATCTTGCGACGCAGCCACCGTAGCGGAGGGTCGGTTATCGTGACGATTGTTGTCGCAGCCACCAAAGCAATCCCTTTGGGTTGCCAGTGTCTAGCGAAACTTTCAGTTATATCCAACACAATTCGCATTATCAGCAGAATTTGAAGGACAGCTAGCAAGAGATAAATTATCCCGAACACCATTTTTACGCGCTCGCTCCTGGCAGCTTAGCTCTGGTTAAAGAAGGTCGCCTGGGCTTCTGACTGCTTGCGGTCTTCACCCAGTACTTCAACAGTGGCTGGGGACAGCAAGAAGACCTTATTCGTGACTCGTTCAATCGAGCCATGGAGTGCGAAAACCAGGCCAGCCGAAAAATCGACTAAACGCTTGGCATCGGTTTCTCCCATGTCGGTGACGTTCATGATCACCGGGATTCCGTCACGGAAGTTCTCACCGATGATTTTGGCATCGTTGTAAGAACGTGGGTGCACGGTAGTAATTTGACGCAATTCGGAATCCTCATCCCGTACTGAAGGGGCACGCTTAATGGGTGTGACCGGAGCACGGTATTCGTTCTCTGGTTCTTTGGCTACTGAATGCGGTGCAACCGATTTAACAACCGGCTGCGGGCGCGGGGCCTCGACTGGGCGCTGCGTTGCAGCATCCTCGACGGCCCGTACCTGGGTCCTCGGTTCTGAGTTGTCCGTATCGACCTCGCTCTGCTCAACGGCATCCGCCAAGCCGAGATAGACCATTGCCTTGCGTAGTCCGTCAGCCACGTTTTTTCTCCTCAGTTGTCCCGTGCATGCAACCCCAGGTGCATGATTCCGCTACTCTGACGCTACCGCACGCCAAACGGCTGGCATTGCTCATTCGATTTTTTTGCGCGGTGTGTCGCGCGGGCCTATGAATTCGGCCAAATCAGCCCGGCCAGCCGACCCGAGCGTGAGTTTCTTCTGTAGGAGAAAAATCTCTCGTCTTCTAAGGTGCAGATACCACTTTGCTGCACGCTTACGCCGAGATCTGACAGTTCCTTCTGCGCAGATGCCGGCAAATCGAGAGCGGCAGTTCCCCAGCTGGTGTTGCTCCGTATTCCGGGACGGGACTCCTCGGATTCGAAGGCCATCGATTCAGGGACTTCGTAGCATCGGCCGCATATCGCTGGGCCTATGACCGCCTCGATTTGGGTGGCTCCCAATGCTTGAAGTTCACTCACCGTACGCGACAAAATCCCGTCCAGCAGCCCGCGCCGTCCTGCGTGAGCAGCTGCGGTGAACGTTTGCTTCTGCGCAGCGTCTTTAGCGACGAACAATACCGGCAGGCAATCGGCGACCATCACCGCCAGCGCCTCGCGTCCGGTGGGGTCTACCAATGCGTCGCAGGTCGGCGCTTCAGGTTCTGCCCAAGAGGTCCGCAGCGCCGAGGCTACGTGCACTACCTCGGTGGAATGAATCTGGTTCATGAAGTGCAAAGAAAAACGTCGAACCCCGATCGAGTCTTCCAATCTGGCCCGATGCTCCCCCACGAGGTGGGGATCATCGTTCACATGCAAGGCCAGGTTTCCCTCGGCTTGCGTGGTAAACGCCAGGTGGATACTCGAATCGAGGCTCGACGCGAAATGTAGCACTGCTCAGCTAACCGCTGATTTACTTCAGGAAGTCAGGAACGTCCAGATCATCGTTCGAACCGTTGAGGTCTGAATCGACGACATCTGGAAGATCCTGGAAGGAGTTATTCTGCTCTGCAGCAGCCGGCTTCGCTTCCGGCGCTGGTGCCGCTTCAGCCGGAGCTGCCTGTGGAACAGGCTGCTCTTGCGCTGGACGGCTTGCTGCTGGCTTGGAGACCAACGGCGCCATTGGCTTGCTGGTGACATCTGGCTCGTCGAAGCCTGCTGCAATCACCGTGACACGCGCTTCGTCACCCAAGGCATCGTCAATGACGGCACCGAAGATGATGTTTGCCTCTGGGTGGGCAACTTCTTGGACCAAGCGAGCAGCCTCGTTGATCTCGAACAAGCCGAGATCCGAACCACCCTGGATGGACAGAAGCACACCGTGTGCGCCATCGATGGAAGCTTCCAGCAACGGCGATGCAATTGCTAGCTCGGCGGCCTTGACCGCGCGATCTTCGCCTCGTGCAGAGCCGATACCCATCAGCGCCGAACCAGCACCCTGCATCACGGACTTGACGTCCGCGAAGTCGAGGTTGATCAGCCCGGAGGTGGTGATCAGGTCGGTGATGCCCTGAACGCCGGAGAGCAGGACCTGGTCGGCCTGACGGAACGCGTCGAGCACCGACACGTTGCGGTCAGAGATGGACAGCAGTCGATCGTTAGGAATAACGATCAGCGTGTCGACCTCATCGCGCAATGCTTCAATGCCGTTTTCGGCAGAGTTGGCACGGCGACGGCCTTCGAAGGTGAATGGACGGGTTACAACACCGATGGTCAGTGCACCCAGTCCGCGGGCGATACGTGCCACGACAGGTGCGCCACCGGTACCGGTGCCACCACCTTCGCCGGCGGTCACGAAGACCATATCGGCGCCGCGCAGGACGTCTTCGATCTCTTCTACGTGATCTTCAGCTGCCTGGCGTCCCACATCAGGGTTAGCGCCAGCGCCGAGGCCACGCGTAAGTTCGCGTCCCACGTCTAGCTTTACGTCGGCATCACTCACCAGTAGAGCCTGCGCATCGGTATTGATGGCGATGAACTCAACGCCCTTGAGACCGACTTCGATCATTCGATTGACTGCGTTTACACCGCCACCGCCGATTCCGACGACTTTAATGACCGCGAGGTAATTCTGTGGAGCTGCCACGTCCCGCTTCCCTTGTTAGATGTGCTACATAATTCACGATTCATGCGTAAAACCTTGACTCTTAACCTTAGGGTTAAGATGCTGTCAAGCTATCGTTATTAAGAACGCTATGAGCCGTGTTGGCTTTCTGCAACGACCGCTGGGGCGTGTCGTCTACTGAAACCTATCTTTCCAGAATTTCCCTTGAGAATGTTCATCCCTCGCCCGTGGCGAACGACTTAATACGTCACCGGGTTTTCTGGGTTGGTTACGTCAATGACTTTAGCCTTGGCCTTATTTTCTTTGAGCTGTTTCAGGAAAATATTAGCCACTTCGTTTTTGAGCGCGGCTTTATCTCCGTCTCCCCAGATCAGAGTTCGCTTGTTCGGCAAGGCGAGCTCCATGAAGCCAGCTTGGGTAAGAGTCGCCGTTGACACCTGTTCGAGCACCTTTGGCTCCACGGTACTCAAAATTCCCGTCAACAGTTGAAATTTCTCTGGATCTTTCGTCTCATCTGACGCTTTGACGCGAGGAAGCTTAGTTTTGTCTTTCTCGCCAACCTTCTTCAGCTTCTCTCCGGAGGAGGAAACAATAAATGAGTTCTTGCCGTCCACTAATATCGCTACAGGTTCGGCTTCAACGACCTCGACTACGAGAGTATCTGGCATCTTAGCTCGGACAACGATTTCATCCACGGCCGGTTCATCACCGATCAGTTCCGCTACGCGCGCCTCCGAGATTCGCGGAAGCGGCACCCCTTGCAACGGTGCCAGGGATTCAAGTAGTTTTTTCTCGCTGACCAACTTGCTGCCGGTCACTTCGATTTTTTTCGCCGCAAGCAACGGAGAAAAACTCAGCACCAGCACGGCGGCAACACTCAAAGCCACTATGCTCGCGGCAATAATGAGTAGCAGCTTGCGACGTTTTTTCTCCGGACTTGCCGGAAGCTCGACAACCTTGGAATTCTCCACCACATAAACCTCCAGATTCAGTCGAAGGACAATGCGGCAACGATTTGCTCGCCCAGTTCGGTCACATCGCCAGCACCGATGGTCATCACCACATCTCCCGGCTCGGCGTACTCCACCGCGTGGGCTACTGCAGCAAGCGGAGTAAGTACCTCGCTAGGCACTTCAATGCGCTGGGCAATGAGCTCGCTGGTAACGCCAGGGATCGGCTCCTCGCGCGCAGGGTAAATTTCCAACACCCTCACGCTATCTGCCAAAGACAGGGCCTGGGCAAACTGACGATAGAATTCCTGGGTCCGGCTGAAAAGATGCGGCTGGAAGATGACGTGCAATTTACCGTTGCCTGCCACAGCCCGGCCTGCCTTCAACGCGGCATCGACTTCGGTGGGATGGTGAGCGTAATCGTCGTAGACTCGAACGCCATTGCCCGCGCCTTTGAATTCAAAGCGGCGAGCGGCACCGGCAAAGCTTCCCAGTGCGGCTAACGCTTCTTCAATCTCCAGGCCCGCGTCCATGCCTACGGCTAGTGCCGCTGCGGCGTTGAGCAAATTATGCTCCCCCGGTACCGCCAGGTTCAGCAAATGGCTCTGACCGCTACCCCACTCGATGGTGGCCTCGAATCGGCCATCGTCCAAGGCCCGAGCGTCACTGAGCCGGCGATCTGCGTGATCCGCAAAGCCGTAGGTCTGGATCCGCAATTCGGGACGTTCCTGACGCATCTTACGCGCAAGGCTGTTAGCTCCTTGGTCATCGGCGCAACAGATGAGCAGGCCGTCCTCCGGGAGCAAGCGGGCAAATTCTACGAAGGCTTGGTGGACCGCTTCGGCAGTGCCGTAGTAGTCCAGATGGTCTGCCTCGATATTGGTCACCACGATGACATTCGGCCGATAGTTCAAGAACGAGGCATCAGACTCGTCGGCTTCCGCCACGAAGATCACTCCGCGTCCCAATTCCGCATTCGTACCGAGGCTTGGAATGTTTGCTCCGACGGCGAAGGACGGCGCGGCCGATGCTGTCTTGAGCATATGTGCAGTCAACGAGGTAGTCGTAGTTTTACCATGGGTTCCGGCGATAGTCACGACCTGCTGGTGTCCACGCATAGTCGCTTCGAGTCCCTCGGAACGGTGCATGATTTTCAGTCCCCGGCGCAAGGCTTCATCGTATTCCGCATTGCCCGGTTTGATGATCGAGGAGATTACCACGGTGTCCGCGTCACCTAAATTTTGCGGGTCGTAGCCGATATGGATTCGGGCGCCTCGCTCGCGGAGCCCATCAAGCACCGGTAGGTCTTTGGCGTCTGAGCCAGAAACTGCTACCCCGTAGTCCAGGAGCAGTCGGGCTACGGCTGAAACACCGACGCCGCCAACGCCCATCAGATGCACCTTGCCTAATTCGGCGATGTGGTTGCCTGGCTGCTGTGCCATAATTTAGCCTTTCTGGCCCGACGCGGAACGTCGGGATGAAACTTCGTTGATAATCATTGCTGCCATCTGTTCGGCGGCATCTCGTTGTCCCAGCGAAGCAGCAGCGTGCGACATCTGTTCAAGTTTATGCTGATCGGTGATCAACTTCAGGACCGTGTCGGTGATATAGCCGGGGGTAAAGTCCGAGTTCGAAACCAGCAATGCGCCTCCGGCTGCAACCAGCTCGCTGGCATTAAGCTTTTGTTCACCGTTGCCAATTGGCAATGGAACGAGAACTGAGGCGGTTCCCGCCACAGCCAGCTCACACACGGTGCCCGCACCGGAACGGCAGATCATCAGGTCTGCCGCGGCGTAAGCGAATTCCATTCGATCCACGTACTCGCGTTGCGTATAGCCAGCGTGTTCCAGTGGGTTTCCTTGCGCATCGGTGATTTGCTTGCCCCGGCCGGTGATATGGACAACGTGCACTCCCGCAGCGTCGAGCTGGTCGAGCGAAGCAACAATGGTCTCGTTGATGCTTTGCGCACCGGAAGAGCCACCGGTCACCACCAGCACCGGAGACTGATCGGTGAGGCCAAAGTAAGCACGAGCCTCGTCACGGATCGCTGTCCGATCCATTAATGCAACGTTCGATCGCATCGGCATTCCAACCTGACGCGCGTTTGGCAAACCGGTATTAGCGAAGGTGGTTCCGACCCCGGCTGCGTGTTTTGCACCCAACTTATTGGCCATTCCTGCCACCGAATTCGCTTCGTGGACAAATGTCGGGATGCCAAGCTTCTTAGCCGCGAGGTAAGCCGGAGTGCAGACATATCCGCCGACGCCGAGCAACGCTTCGGCGTTGGTTTCCCGGAGTATCTTCTTTGCCTCACTGATCGCTTTGAGGAAACGAAAAGGAAACTTGAGCAGATCGAGGTTGATGCTTCGCGGCATCGGTGCTTTGGGGATCAGCGCTAACCGATAACCGGCTTCGGGAACAAGCTTCGTTTCAAGCCCACCGGGCGAACCCAGAGCTACGACGTTGGCCGGCGAATCTTGCTGGGAGACGGCATCTGCGATGGCCAGCATTGGCGAAATATGGCCGGCGGTTCCTCCTCCGGCAACGACCAGACGGATCGGATCACTCATGGCTTTTATACTCCTCGGGTCCAAGACCAGCGATTTGGCGCAATCAACGTAAAACTTACTTTGGCGAGTTTTTGGTGTCCGTAGCAAAGTTCGCTATGGCGGCGAGTTTTTGAGCACGTGCCGAACAAAGCACGAAGCCCATAGCTAGCATTACCGCAAGCATCGCCGAACCACCGGAAGAAATGAAGGGCAGCGGCACACCAATGACCGGCAGCAATCCACTGACCGTACCAAGATTGATGAAGGTTTGTCCGATGATCCAGGTAGAAATGCAACCCATCAATACCTTGGTGTACAAATCATTGGCGCGCATCGCGATACGGAACATGGCCAGTGCCAGCAGTGCAAACATGCACAGGACAAAGAGGACACCGACAAATCCGAATTCTTCACCAAGGATTGAGAAGATGAAGTCGTTTTGCGCTTCAGGAACGTAGGACCATTTGAGCCGTGATTGACCTGCCCCGACACCGAACCAGCCGCCGGAGGCGAATGCGTGCAGTCCCATGCTGGACTGGTAGCAGATTCTGTCATCGACACCGCAGTCAATTTTCAACCAGGCCAGCACTCGAGCACGACGGTTCGACGACGCGAATACCAGCACGGCGAGCATTGCAAAACCAACAATGCTGGCCAGCGCCAGCCACTTCATCTTCAGTCCGCCAAGAAACAACGCCGTGGCAATGATCAAGATCAATACCAGCGCGGTACCTACGTCTTTTCCGGCCAGCACCAGCAAGAGAATGGCGCCGCCGATGGGAAGAACGATGGGTACAAAGAGGTGCTTGTAGTCATGAAGCATGTTTTGCTTTTTTTCAAGCATAAATGCGGCAAAAACTGCCAAGGCCAACTTGGCAAACTCACTAGGCTGAAGGCCGATGGTGCTGGTGATGCGGATCCAGTTTCGGTTACCCAGGACTTCATGGCCTAGCGGAGTGAATGCGACCAGGAACAACAGCAGTACCGCCACGAGCGCCGCTGGCCAGGCCAGCCTTTTCAACGCTGCAGGCTTGAAGAACTGCATCACTATCATCGCGGCAATGCCCAATCCGGCAAACATCGCTTGGGACAACGCCACGGTGAAACCATCATTTCCGCGAGCAATAGCCTCAACGGACGCCGAGGACTGCACCATCAGCACACCGAATATTGCCAAGGCAATTGAGGTGACAAAAACCAGCATGTAGTCGATCGAAGCGGTGCGGGCACTACCGGATTCAAGGTTGCCGATGAGCCGACCTACCGGGGAGAGCTTAGGCTTTCTATTCCTGGTTTTCTTGCCACGTGCTGTTGCCATCATTGCCTCCCGTCCGGTCCGGTTGTTTACTTAGTTCCTGCGGTTCCCTCATCCATGAGATCACTGACAGCGCTGATAAATGCGTTGCCACGCTGGGCGTAGGAACTGAATTGGTCCATCGAGGCTGCTGCCGGTGCCATCAAGACGGTGTCCCCGGCCTGAGCAAGTTCGGCTGCCTTGCGCACCGCTTGGGTCATCACCTGCGAGCCTGTCGGAGCCATTGCCGCGGCAGCTTGTCCTTGGGCGGTGATATCCACCAGCTGAACGTCCCCAGCATGTTCGGCCAGTGCCGAACGCAGTGAGTCATTATCGGTGCCAATCAGCAGCACGGCTCGTAAACGCTGCGCGTGGGTTGTGATCAGCTCGG
>DNHA01000281.1 GCA_003486025.1 Micrococcaceae bacterium
GTTGCGCATTTCCTGCTAGCGCCGCATCTGCCACTTTGAAAGCTGTCGCTTCAATACGTCCGCCGTAATAGCGGTCCACTACTTCTTGGTCGATGGTCCCAGTGGTGTCCTGAATCAGCTGGTGACAGCTCGAGCCAAGCTCGGCCAGCGAATTGCCGACCGCAGCAACCAACGACTTCACCGCGTCATTAGTGATTCGGCGTTTGGCGGCCTTAAACTCCGCCTGCACAAAATCGATTTTTTCAGCATCTCGTTTGATCGGCTGGCAATTGACGATCAGCGCTCCGGCTGCCTTGATGGCGTCCAATAATTTTTTGCCCCGGGTGCCCCCTGAATAATGCAGAATCAGCACATTCTCTGGGGCCTGGTCTTTGAGGTAGTTCAAGGCGTCTTTGAGGAAGTACTCATTCATGCTGGCCAAGTCGTGGACCTCGACCAGATTGGCGCTGGAGAACAATGAGGAGCTTGTTGCCAGGAGCAGTTCTCCGGGCTCATAGGTGGCCGCGTTGAGCCGCGTATGTTGTATGTCTTCGCGTGTTGCCGCTTGGCTACGCAACAGTTCGAACGCCCGGGAAGCCAGATATTGTTCGGATCCGGTCAGCAGGATCAGTGGTTGAGGAGTTAAATCCCTCCACGATATTCCCGGGGATGCTTGCGCGCGTGCCATCGAGCTCCTTTAATGCGTCATGCGGTATCTTGATCCTACCGAACTACGGCTCCAATCGCCTTGGCCAGCACCTTGTCCGCTTCGAATGTGAGCAGAACACTACCTTCCTGATCCGTCCTGATAACTTTCGAGCCAACGTGTTTTGCTGCGTCAAGGATTTGCTGGTGGGGATGACCGTAAGAATTGTCTTCGCCCACCGACACCAAAATCACTTGAGGTTTGAGTTTCTCGATGACTTCGGCCCCACCGTTTTTCGCCCCATGATGCGATGCTTTGAGCACTTGGACCGGCGGTTGCGGTTGGCTCGCCAGCAACTGATGCATTGCAGCTTCCTCTAAGTCCCCGGCAGTAAAGAAGCTGACTACTCCCCCATCCAGAATAAAGTCGAAGACAATCACCAAAGAAGTGTCATTGGGCTCTGCATAGCGGGCACTGACCTCATCGGGGCCGATCACCCGGTATCGCACGACGTCGGTGCCACCGCTATCGCCCGGTGCGATAACTTCCTCCCCCTGCCAGAGATCCTCAGTAAAACCAGAAGACACCAGCCGTTCTCCGATCTGGATGCCGGAAGCTTCGATCTCGGGTATTCCGCCAAAATGATCGGCATGCTCGTGGGTAATAAAAACCTTGGAGAGCTTCGTGATTCCTAGTCTTTTCACGCAGGATTCCACGTGCCCATCGGGCGGACCGGAATCCAGTAGCCAGGCTTCTCCTGGACCGGTGTGGATCATGAACGCGTCTCCCTGCCCCACATCGCACATTGCAACGTTCCATTCTCCGCCAAGATCCGGACGATAGAACAAGGTCGCCGGCACCACAATCGCAGACATCGCCACCAGAGCTGCGATCAAACCGCCGGCAGCGACGCGGTGCACCGCCAGATGTTCACTTTCACGGCCGGTCACAAGCAAAACGCTGAAGACCACCGAGAATCCAATGGCCAGACTGATTCCGGCAACCCCCGCTGGCCAGGGACGCGAGGCACCGGGCAGCTCGACCACCCATAACGCTATTTTTCCGATCCAGCCGGCCGGCAGCCCGGGCACCCACACCAACACCTGCATCAGCCCCGGCAAAGCAGTACACAACAATAAACAAAGCACGCCGACGGTGGTGATCAGCGGCAATAAGGGGGCAACTACGAGGTTCACCGGCAACGAGTACAAACTGAAGTTCGAGTTCAAGGCAATAATCACCGGAAGGCAGGTGAACTGTGCTGCGCAACAAATTGCGGTGAGCTGCGCAAACCATGGCGGGAAAATACGGGAGAAAATCTCGGTGAGTGCCGGAGTCAGCACGATAATACCTAGGGTCGCCAGCACCGACAATGCGAACGCCGGATCTGCCGCGAGCGAGGAATCCACATGCAGCAAGATCGTCGCGGACACGCTCAGGATGCCCAGCGACCCCCGCCCCCGGCCAAGCAGCAGCGAAATGGTGGCGATCATTCCCATCAGTCCGGCTCGAAGCACACTGGGATCTGGCCCCACAAACCAGATGAACAAGCCCAAAAAGGCAATGCTCAACACGGCCGCAGGGATTCTGGGCACGGTGAAAAGTCGCAGGAGCACCAGCACCATCNNCGTTTGAGCCGCTGACCGCCGTCAGGTGGCTCAAGCCGCTATTTTTCATAGCCGTCGAGAGTTCTTCGCTTTGTCCTGACCGGTCTCCGTAGAGCATTCCGGGCAGTAGGCCCCGTGCTTCGGGGCTTAGATTCTGCAAGCTGGATGCGAACCGTGTTTTCAGGTAATCGGCGGCGTTGAGATCCCGTGAGCTGAGAACTACCGGCTGGCTCTGTGCCCTGGCCCACCAGGCAAACGAGCCGTTGGCCTCGGTGGATTGCAGCGCGAGGATTGTTTCAAAGCGATCTGCGGCGGCATCGAGGCTGTAGGGCACGCTCAGATACACCTGGACAGGGCAGCTAACCCATTGGTCTTCGTGCCAGTATTTGAGAATCTGCGCCGCGCCTTGAGCGACGTTGTCTGCGCCGAGCTTGGGCTGCCCGTCGAAGCGAATGACCACCTTGCGTTGCTGTTCAGCGTCGCCGGGCAATGAGCATTCGTTGGCCCCAGAGCCGAGCGTGCTGATGCTGATCGCAGCTAGGAGCATCAATAGCGGCCCGGTAAACCAGGGGGCCGATGAAGGCGAGTCGTGACGCTGGCGCAGCAGAAACGCCAGAATCACGAAGAAGAGCACCAGCACCACCAGCATTATTGGCAAGGCCGGTTTCAGATACGCGGTCAGCCACGCACCGGCGAGCACCCACAGCCCGCGAAAATCTGTTTTCATGGCACCACCAGCTCGGAGAGTTCACCGAGCAGTACCGGCCCAATACCCGAGACCGCGTCGAGCTGCTCCACGCTGGTAAACGGACCGTTTTCAGCGCGGAAGTCGATGATGCGCTTGGCTAACGCTGGTCCGATCCCGGGCAACGTCATCAGCGCTTGGGCATCGGCCTGGTTCAACGAGATCTTCGCGCCGGCGCCGGGAACTTCCGTAGCTTCTGCCCGCGCGCTGCTGCCGGCACCGGGCAAGATGATTTGTTGCCCGTCGGTGAGTTTGGCCGCCAGGTTGAGAAGTTCGGGCGCAGCTTTTTTGCTCATCCCACCGGCCTTTTTAATGGCGTCGATGATGCGCGAGCCCTCGGCCAGTTCATACACTCCGGGTTTTTTGACCGCACCGACCACATGCACGGTAATCATGCTGGCCGCTTGGGTTGCGGCCGGATGCTCAGGATCGGCGACCAGCGGGATTGCTTCTAATTCTTCGGCGGCCGGAGGCGGGGCAAAAATAATGGAGAAGGCGACCCAAACGAGCACCACAAGCACCAGCACCAGCGCGGCCACGCGCGTCACCGCGAAGCGCAAACGGGTCGGCCGTGGCGCAAATTTAGAGAAGAAGTCGTGGCGCCCCATGAGCCACAGTGTGCGCCGAACCTAGTCGGTGGCCGGCTGCCCGGTGCCGGGTTGTGGATTCAGCGGCCCGACGGCCACCGCAAGGACCCCGATCCCGGTGTGCGCGGCGAGCACCGCCGGCAGGGATTCGATCTGCACCGGCTCATCGCTGAGCGAAGCCAGTTCGTTGGCCGTCTCGGTGGCCAGCTCCGCGGCCCCGAAATGCATCACTCCGATACGCACCGGTCCGTGCGCCTTGCTGGCTGCATCGGTACCCAGCGCTACAAGACGGGCTTGGGCCCGGGCAAAAGAACGCGGCTTTTCAATGGGTTGAATCAGCCCATCGTCGATGTGCAGGATCGGTTTAACGTTGAGCAGGTTGCCCAGCACCGAGGACATCGTGCTGATCCGCCCGCCGCGGCGCAGCTGCTCCAGGCTCGGCACCGCAAAATAGACTGAGTTCTGTGCGGCCGAACGCGCGATCTGGGCCAGCATTTCGCGCGGCGCACCGGCCTGCCGGGCGGCCAGCACATCGGCGACGGCAAATCCTTGGGGCATCGCTACGGTACGCGTATCGATCACCGTCACCGGCAGCTGGACATCGTTTGCCGCCAGCCGGGCGGCGTCCACCGTGCCCGAAAGCTGCCCGGACATGTGGATGGAGATAATGGATTCGCAACCGGCGTCCTGAAGCTGCCGGTAAACCCGGGTGAATTCCCCCGGTGCCGGGCGTGAGGTCTTCACCGATTTGCCCATCGCCAGGCCCATCATCAGCGCGTTCAGATCATCGCCATGCACATTGCTGTCGACGATAATGGGGATATTCACGCAGGCGAAGTCGGCGCTTTGCAGCAAGCTGGCTGGCAGGCAGGCGGCGGAGTCGGTGACCACCCCGATCCGGGTACGCGAAAGCCCACGCGGGGCCAGCCACTTAGGCAGCCAGCCCGCGCGTGGACTCTTCGTGCGTTCGCTCATGGGTTGAGCCTACGGTGCCGGAACCACATTCACGAGCTTCGGCGCACGGACGATCACCTTCAGCGGCTCCTTGCCATCGAGCATGCGGATCACCGTTTCGTGGGCCAGAGCCTGCTCACGCAGATCCTCTTCGGAGATATCCAGCGGAACTTCCAGGCGCGCGCGGACCTTGCCCTTGATCTGCACCACGGCGGTGACGGTGTCATCAACCAGCAACGACTCGTCAACCTGCGGCCAGGCACTATTGACCACGCTTGGCTCGTAGCCCAGCTGGGCCCACATGTCCTCGGCGGTGTACGGCGCGAACATGCTCAGCAGCTGCGCGGTGACCGTTGCGGCCTCGCGGACCGCAGGATCACTGGCGCCGGCTCCGGAATCGATGGTTTTACGCGCGGCGTTGACCAATTCCATGGTCTTGGCGATCACCACGTTGAACTTGCCCGAGTCCAGCAGCTGCGCCGCCTCGTGCACGGTGCGGTGCGTGACCTGGCGCAGGGACTTCTCCCCGGTGGCGTAATCCACGCCCTGCGCGCTTTGCACGTCCTGGGCGATGCGCCAGGCGCGGGCCAAGAACTTCTGCGAGCCCGACGGGGACACATCGGCCCAGTCCACGTCGTCCTCCGGCGGGGAGGCGAAGATCATGGTCAGACGCACCGCGTCGACGCCGAACTTGTCCAGCTGCTCGCCTAGGTCCACGCCGTTGCCCAGCGACTTGCTCATCGCCTTGCCGCCGTTGAGCACCTGGCCCTGGTTCAGCAGCGCGCTGAATGGTTCGTCCACTTCGATCAAGCCCAGGTCGAAAATGACCTTGGTGAAGAAGCGCGAGTAGAGCAGATGCAAAATCGCGTGCTCGACGCCTCCGACGTACTGGCCTACCGGCATCCAATCGCGCACCGCCTGCGGATCGAAGGGACCTTCGGTGTAATGCGGGGAAACGAAACGCAGGAAGTACCAGGAGGAATCCACAAAGGTGTCCATGGTGTCGGTGTCGCGCTTGGCGGCGCCCCCGCACTTCGGGCAATCCACGTTGACCCACTCTTCAACGGCAGCCAGCGGGCTGGTGCCCTTCGGAGCGAGCTGCTCGCCGCGCAGGTTATCGGGCAGGCGCACCGGCAGCTGGTCATCGGGAACCGGCACCTCACCGCAGTGCGCGCAGTGGATGATCGGGATCGGGGTACCCCAGAAGC
>DNHA01000058.1 GCA_003486025.1 Micrococcaceae bacterium
GTGATTGCGTCGCCGCCGGGAGCTGCCATGGCTGCCACCAATGCGATGATGAACACCGTGATGCGCCAGTTTTTGAGAATCACCTTGGAGGGCAGTACTCCAACCATATTCAGTCCGACCATCAGCACTGGCACCAACATGGCCAGGCCGAAGGCGAGCAACAGCCGAAAGATGAAGGGCAGGTAGGTATCGATGGTGAACAGTGTTTCGGAGTTTGCCGCAGCAAGGCTCACGAAGAACTGCAAAGCAAAGGGCAGCACGAAGTAGGCCATAGCGATGCCGAAGAGGAAGAGCGGTACGGCTACTGCGGCGAAGGAGTAGCTGAGCCGGCGTTCCTTCTTTTTCAGTCCCGGAATGATGAACGCCCAGATCTGGTAGATCCACACCGGGGACGAAGCGACGACGCCAACAAAAATCGCAACCTTTAGCATGATGTCAAAAGGCGACATCACGGAGGTATAGGTGATCGACCCACCTGCGGCGCGTACCGGCTCGATGAGCAACGCCAGCAGCTCATCGTAGAGGAAAAACCCGGCTACGGTACCTATGACCAGCGCAATCAACGACTTAAAGAGTCGGTTGCGAGCCTCAATCAGATGGGATTTGAGGGACATCCGCCCCTCAGCGTCTTTGGACCGCGGCTTCTTCTTAGTGCGCGGTTCTTTATCTTTGCTATTTACCACTGAAGAGGTCTACGAGTTGTTCTTTTCATTGGGATTAGGTTCGTTGACGGTACCGTCAACAGTTTCAGGCTTGTCGTCGTCTTTCATTTGACGAACCTCAGACTTAAAAATACGCAGCGACTGGCCCATCGAGCGTGCCAGCCCTGGAAGCTTCGGCGCACCGAAAAGCAGCAGTGCCAAAACAATAATGATGACCAAGTGCCATCCCTGTAAACCACCCATGTGATTTCCCTTCTCTCAAACTTAAGTCTACGTCAGAACAGATTCAGATCGCGCATGTTTTGCGCCTGTCCCCGATTACTGCGACGGGCCACACGTTTGACCCGACGCGCCTCAATTCGCTCGTCCTTGCCAAGCTGGCGCAACTCGGAAATTTCTTCCCGTTCGCCATGCGTCGCATCGGTTCCGTGCGGGTAACGCCGAGCTACCGGCTCATAAGCCACCACCGTTCCAGGTTTGGCGAATTCCCCGCTGATATGGTCCGCCGCGTCAGAGGCGCTGTCGAGCACGGACATGGCTCGACGGAACAGGCGGAACCCTGCAAGCACCGCTAAGAGCAGTGTCGCGAGAATCAGCACGGCCCATAAAAGAACCCAAAACCACCAAGGAAGCATCTATCAATCCTCATACATTCTGATAGCGTCGTCCAACCACTTCTCCACGCGTTCGCGTGTAGCGTCAGGGCCGACAACAACAATCCTACCGCCGTGGCGGGCAACCCATGGAGCAGCCACCAGGTGGTCTGAAAGTCGAACTTTTGCTAAGTGACCTGATTCAACCTTGGATTGAGACCATGCTATCGGGTTGAATGCTTCGATAACCGCCACGGCTTCGGCAGCTACGAAGAATTCAACTTCTAGATCATCGCTGTTTGCCGAATAGCTGAAATCAAGCTTCTCATTGTCCTGATGCCGTTCGCCAAGAACAAAAGTTTCCTCGGTGAGTTTCACGTCGAGAACACGGTCAACGCGGAAGGTAAGGATGGCTTCTCGCTTGCGGCACCACGCGCGCAAGTACTGCACTGGCCCGTCCTCGATCAGCCTAATCGGTTCAATCTCACGCCGTTGATGAGTCTGGGAGTTCGCCAGGTAGTAATCTATGTCGGCAACTACATTGGTGCGTAGCGCCTGAATTAGCTGGGCGGGAGTGTCGTGCTCGCGAACTTGAGTCAGTGCAAAACCGAGCGCTCCGTTCCAACCATCAAACCGTGCCACGGCCGCATTGATTTTTTGCAATGCGCTGCGCAAGACCTCGCGGTGCTCAAAGGCGGGGATGCTGTCTAAGGCGTTCAGGCCACCGAGCACTGCCACTGCTTCCAGGGGAGCAAGTTTCTGCGGTTCGGCAAGGAACGCCGCGTTGGTGATGGTGACTTCATCCGAGTCGAGGTCGCCATCATTAACGTTGATCAGTTCATCGTGCTGCCCGTTAGGCACTCCACACATCATGATCATCGCCAGTTCGTCTCGAACTTTGGCTTGGGTCATTGAATAACGTTCACACAGTTCGCCAATCGTCACCGAGCCCTGGGCGACAACGTATTGGATCATGTCGATATTACGCATGACCTGATGCGCCGTCGAGCTGCGCCCTAGGGCGCGATGCGGCTTGAACTTTACGTCTTTGAGCGCTGGAAGCTGTGGGATATCGCGCTGGGCTGCCCGGGCATCTTTGAGGGTTTTGGCTACCTGTAAGGCCAGTTCGCGCGGCTGCAAGATTTTGACCGCTGGGCCGAAACTGGCCAGTTCTGCGGCGAAAGAGTGCTGGTCTGCGTAACCAATATTCAAGGTTGATGAGCTACGAGTTCCGTTGATAGCTTGGGCGCGCAACGGGGTGGCCGAGTCATCGAGCAGTTCTACAACTGCTAGGTGGCCAGGATTTCGCAGATCAAAATCCTGGAGCACCTTGGTCATGGAAAAATCTTGCGGACGCGGATGGTAACCAGTGCTGGAAGCGCCTTCGCGCCGGACCTGGATGGTGAAGTGGCCTTGGAGGCGGTCGAGCCGGAACACACGTTGCGCACCGCGGCTATGATCCCATCCGGTGAAGTACCAATTGCCGAAGCGCTGGCCGATCCCCCACATATCGACGACACGTTTAGCACTATTTCCTTGGGCATCCTCATAATCAAACTTCAGTGTTTTCTTATTAAAGACCGCAAGCGCGCACGCTTTGAAGTTTGGATCATCTACAGAGAGCCGTGGCAGCATGGCTCCGGCATAAGGGGCAATGCTCGCTTCGTTGTTCTGGTTGCCGGTAATTCGGGCCGCAGCGCTCAAAGCCAGAGCCTGGACTTTTGAGTCCTTCCAGAGGCTGGCGGCCAAGGCGATCATGGAAGATTCTGCCACGGAGAAGTCGATGGCCGGAAGGAACCAGTCACTGGTATCGATCCGGTAGTACGGGATATCGTCAATGACCTCGGTGATCAGACGCAGACCGAACTCGTTGCGGATGTCGTCCTTGAGCCTCTCGATGGCCTTGTCACGTGCTTCGCTATTGCCTGTTGGATTGAGGTAGTCGCCGATACGCTCAGCGCTAAACCGCCGTTCGGTGGTTGCCAAGGCATAGATGAGGCTTGTTAGGCGTTCGGCTTTGCTCGGTCCATCAGTCTGCTTTATGCTCACGTGCCTACCCTAACGAACTTCCGCGCTGATCTATGACTTTGAAGACGAGGAAAGCCCCAAGATTTGCCAAATTGCAATCTTGGGGCTTCCGTCAATGTCTTACTTGGTGCCCATCAGGTCAACCACGAAGATCAATGCCTCATTGGGTGCGATAGCGCCCGGAGCACCGCGCTCACCGTAGGCCAGCTCCGACGGGATCTCCAGTCGGCGGCGGCCGCCGACCTTCATGCCCAACAGGCCCTGGTCCCAGCCCTGGATGACCATGCCGACGCCCACTGGGAAGTCGAGGGTCGAACCGCGGCCCCAGGAAGAGTCGAACTCTTCACCGGTAGACCATGCAACGCCCACGTAGTGTGCCTGTACGGTAGTGCCCGGGGTGACCTCGGCGCCGTCGCCCTCGATCAGATCGTTGATGACCAATTCGGTAGGTGCATCGGTGCCTGGGAAATCAATTTCAGGCTTGGTGCGCTCGTAGTTGCGTTCTCCAAAAGACATGTTTACGGCCTTTCTATTACTTGCTGGTAGTTACCTTGTCTAATTCTACGTAGAAGACCAGTGGTCCTTCAGGCTGACCTGGCTGCGGGTTCTTCCCGTAGGCCATATCGGCAGGAATGCTCAGCAAGACCTTGCTGCCTTCCTTCAAGCCCTTCAGACCTTCCAGCCAACCCTTGATAACGCCACCGGACATCTTTACATCAAAACCCTGGTCCGAGCCGAAGTTACCGTCAAACTTCTTGCCATCTTCCCAACGCACACCGTGGTAGTGAACGCTGGCGCTGGAAGTATCGGTGGTCTCCGGTCCGGTGCCTTCTTCAAGAACATCAACCGCTAGGCCTGCTGGGGCCTCCGTGTCCTTAGGGATGGTGATCGCTGGATCGCCCTTACCGGTCTTCACGGTAGGCAGCTTGCCCTCGTCCTTCAGCTTCTTGACCTCGTCCTGGCTCAGCGGCTTGCTGGCGCTCACGGAGTCTGCGATCTTGATGACAATCAGACGCTCGGCACGGGATCCAGCCTCTGGCTCCTTCATGGTTCCGTCTGGCTGCTGAACACCATCGATGGCAGCGTAGGCAATCCAGTCGCCAACCTGGGACTTGAGCAGAGTTTCGTATAGCGCCGGCATCTGCGCCTTGAGCGCTTCATCCACCGGCATCGGGGTTGTGGCACCGGTGAAGTTCTCATTGGTCAGGTGACCGTCAATGGTTTTGTAGAGGCCCGACTGAATGTCGATGGTGTCGCCATCTTTGATGTCCGCACCATCACCCTCGACCACGGTGACCGCTTCTTCTTTATCGGTCAGCAATGGGGCATCGAAGCTGACCTCTGGTGCGGTCTGCTCGTCGGCCGCCGGCTTTACATCAACTTTGCTTAGTGAGGTGGTTCCTGACCCGCAAGCGGTCAGGGCCAAAACGGACGCGGTTACGCAAACTGCCAAAACTTTTCGCACGAATCTTCTTTCCGATAAAAATTATTGGTTCTACTACACGCGCCGGGACGGGACCCAGTCGCAACGATCTGCATCTAGCTTAGAGGTATTTACTGTGTAAATACTTGTTTTCAGCTGGTCATACGGGGCGGCGCATCATTTCAATTAGCTCATCGACGGCCGAATTTGTGGTGGCGAAGGGGTCCTTGCACAAGACAACCCCGCCTTCACCTTCTTCATATTTCATGTGCACCCAGTCTGTGGAATACCGTCGGCCCGTCTCTCTGGCGGCCCTGATGAATTTACTGCGGACCGCCGCACGGGTGGTGGCTGGCGGATTTTCTACTGCATCTGCAATTGCCTGCGGGTCGAGAACCGAACTGGC
>DNHA01000271.1 GCA_003486025.1 Micrococcaceae bacterium
CAGTAGCCGCAGCAGCTGGCGGTGTTTTGCGCGTTGTCTCGTGGTGCGCCCAGAAGCCCGCACTAGGGTCAACACCAGGTGTAAAGCAAATAAGAACGCGGTGCTGAGCGCAAACAGGTGGATCACCCCGGGGGAATTCACGCTAGGATCCCCGGTGGCCAAAAGCCAGCCGGCATGGAGAGCGGAGATGAGGTCATTGCCTAAGGGGGTGAGTCCCCAAACCAGCATTGACCCAATCATGGATAAGCCGCCGCCCAGGGCGATAGCTTGCCACAGTAGGACCGCGGCCACAGGCGCGCGTGCAGTCCATTTTGCTTTCGATAAAGCCAACGGCGTCGGCCACGCCAAGACGATAGCCAACGCCGCTAGGAAATATGAGGTGAGAAGCACCCAGTCCCCGAAATTCGTGTTACTTAGACAGTCTTTACAGAATCCAAGATAGCACGTAGAGACACGGCTTCATCAGCCGAGATTCCTCCGATGAATCGGGCAAGGACGGCTTCGCGATCTTGGGCGGTGCCCAAAGCATCATTCAGCAGTCCAACAGTATGGTCCTCACGGGAAGAGGACGCAGTGTAACGATGTGGACGAGTAGAGCGTTCCCGCGCTACGAGTCCCTTCTTCTCCAGTCGCGCCAACACGGTTAATACCGTGGTTACTGCGAGTTCTTTCGCATCAGTACCGCGTGCAGCTAGGGCATCACGAAGATCATTAGCGGTAAGCGGTTCTGCGGAATCCCACAGTAGGTCCATGACGGAGCGTTCCAGATCGCCAAGGCTGGCCACCAGGTCTTACCTCACTTGCTTTAGTGCTGATGCAGTGTTGTCGCACTTCATAAGGAGTGTAAACATTCTGCTTGGAGATTCCATTGTATAGGCGTTCGTCCGATATTTCTACATGACGTAAAAGTATCGGGTGATTTGCGGGTTTGCCAGTAACCGCATTTGGCCACTCGGAGGCAGAGGCCGCATTGTGCTGACTTGGGTTTTCTTGTTTCAGAAACTCCAGCCTGTGTCAATGCTGGGAATTCTGAGTTCTTCAGTGTGTCACCCGATGGCAATTACGTCGGGTCAATCCGATTTCTACAAGCTGTCGAAATTGGTCTATGGTGATCTTGAGAGTTTTTCTACGCAACGTAGAACTAGCTGTTCTGCGAACTCGTGACAAATGAGGAATCCATGGATGTACTAGAGATTGCTAGGTGGCAGTTTGGGATCACCACCGTATATCACTTCTTGATGGTGCCCCTAACCATTGGGCTGGGACTGACCGTAGCGGTGATGCAAACCGTTTGGCATCGAACGGGCAATGAACAGTGGCTGAGAATGACGAAGTTCTGGGGCAAGCTGTTCCTCATTAACTTCATCATGGGAGAGGCCACCGGCATTGTTCAGGAATTCCAATTTGGCATGGCGTGGAGTGAATATAGTCGCTACGTCGGCGATGTCTTCGGAGCTCCTTTGGCCATGGAGGCACTACTAGCGTTCTTCGTTGAATCCACTTTCCTCGGCCTTTGGATCTTCGGGTGGAAAAAGCTGCCTCGGCGCATCCATTTGGCCACCATCTGGTGCGCATCGCTGGCAGCTATCCTCTCGGCATACTTCATCTTGGTTGCCAACTCGTGGATGCAGCATCCAGTAGGCACCGAACTGATCAATGGCCGTGCGGTGATGACGGACGCCTGGGCAGTATTTACGAACAACACCGCGCTGGTCACCTTCCCGCATACAATCTTCGGTGCCTTTGCCGTCGCCGGAGGGTTTCTCCTCGGAATTTCCTGGTTCCATCTATATCGACGCCGTAAAGAAGGCATCGACACGGTCGATGCGAATGGGCATGTAGTGGTCGGTGAAGACCTGTCCAAGGGACGAGTGCGCGACCGCACCGACCACAAGGTCTGGATTACCTCATTGCGTATTGGCGCGCTCATCGCCACCGTTTCTTTCTTCGGCGTCGCATTGTCCGGCCATGAGCAGGCAAAGCTGATGTTTGAACAGCAACCAATGAAAATGGCTGCGGCCGAAGCAGCCTGCCATGACGGCACCGGATTCTCGGTGCTGACCTTGGGCAAGCTGGATACCCAAGGAGCCACTACCTGTGACGACGTGGTGGCAGTTTTTGAATTACCGGGTCTGCTTTCCTTCTTGGCCAATGGTGACTTTGAGACGCCGGTCAAAGGCGTGAACACGCTCATTCCCGAGTACCAGGAAAAATACGGAAGCCATTACCCAGATGACCCGGCATTCGGGCAATACGCGGGAGAAGAAATCAGCTACCTGCCGGTGATGGAGGTGACCTACTGGGGATTCCGTCTGATGATTACCCTCGGCGGGTTGTCCGCAGTGGCTGCCGCGCTCGCCTTGTGGGTCACCCGAAAAGGCACCGTTCCGCAAAGTAAATGGCTATCGCGTCTGGTACTTCTTGGCATTGCCGCACCGTTTGGCGCGAACTCCGCGGGCTGGATCTTCACCGAGATGGGACGGCAGCCATTTACCGTGGCCCCGAACCCGCAAATGGGTGGAGTAGACCAAGTGTTTATGTACACCGCGGCCTCGGTTTCACCAACAGTTACCGCCGGGGAGATGCTTTTCTCGCTGATCACTTTGACCTTGGTATACGGGGTGCTTCTCGTTGTTGAATTGGTATTGCTTACCCGGTATATCCGCGGTGGAACCGGATCAGCCATGCCCGAACTGCTAGAACCCGAGAAAACTTCGGACAAAGACCCCAGCGACGACGACGGCGACGTACTCGCCTTCGCATATTAGGCAGGCGGATAGTAATGGAATGGCTTTCAACTCTCTGGTTTATCCTCATCGCGCTTCTATGGACTGGTTATCTCTTCCTTGAAGGCTTCGACTTGGGTATCGGCATGCAAATCGGGCTGGGCCGGGGAGGGGAGAAACGCAAACGCGTGCTGCTCAACACCATCGGGCCAGTCTGGGACGGAAATGAAGTCTGGTTGCTGACCGCAGGCGGTGCCACGTTCGCAGCCTTCCCTTACTGGTACGCTTCACTGTTCTCCACGCTGTACATCCCGCTAACCCTGGTGTTGGTGGCACTGATCTTCCGCGCGGTAGCCATCGAATACCGAGGCAAGGCACAAAACCCTACAACACGTGGACTCTGGGATTTGGCCCTGGGCGGGGGATCGCTAATTGCAGCGTTCGGGGTTGGCGCGATGCTTGCCTTGACCACCTTGGGACTGCCCCTGAACGAAAACGGGGACCGAGTTGGCGGTCCATTCGCGTGGTTCACGTGGCATGCGGTGCTCGGTGGTGTCGCGGTCGTCGCATTTAGCTGGATACACTCCGTGGCTTTCCTGCGATTGAAAACCGAAGGCCCGATTCGCGTGCGCGCCGGACAGCAGTTTGTTCGATGGATGCCATGGTGTGTTCTGCCGTTGATGCTGTGGTCTGCAGTCGTGGTGATGGAAGACGCATCGATGGCCGCGTGGATGCTGCTCGCACTGTCGCTGGTAGCCGCGCTCTTCGCATGGTTTAGCGCCCGTGCCGGCCACGAGGGGCGCTCGTTTATTGCCTTGGGCATCATGCTCGTCGCAGCTGTCGCTGCGATCTTCGTGGCGGCCTTCCCGGTAGTGATCCCTTCAACTATCAACTCGGCATTTGATTTGACCGTATATAACGCGTCGAGTTCCCCGTACACACTGAAACTGATGAGCATCGTCGCTGCATTCGGCGTGCCACTGGTCCTTGCCTACCAGTCATGGAGCTACTGGGTCTTTCGTAAGCGCATCAGCGAGAAGCATATTCCCGAAGACCATCTCGTGATCTCAGCCGTGAAGTAGTACTAGCCAGTCCGAAAGGTATAACAGATGTCTGCGCCACGCTTTTTGCCACGTGCTCTTCTCAAACGCCGACAAATCGCTTTCCTGGCGCTTTTTTCGGCACTCAAATCCATCGGGTTAATTCTTGTCGCCTATGCACTGGCTACATGGATTGCACAGATGTCGGTAGGTCAAGAGCACTCACCGAAGCTACTGTGGATGGCATTGACTGGGGCAGCGCTTCGCACAGTCGGGGTCTGGGCACTAAATGCTGGGGCGCGACGCGTAGGAGCAGGCGCCAAAGAAAAAATGCGTTCCAAGCTCGTCGCCACCGTTGCTTCCCGGCCTGGAATCATCGGACATCCGAACCATGACCAGACGGTGGCGCAGACGGCCACTCTTGCCAGCCATGGTGTGGAAAAGCTCGACGACTACTTCACCAAATTCATCCCGGCACTTATTGGCGCCGCGCTAATCCCGTTGCTCTTAGGCATATACATCTTGAGCATTGACTGGCTCAGCGCGCTGATCTTGCTGTTGACGATTCCCCTGATACCGATATTCATGGCGCTCATTGGGATGCACACACAAGACACCATTGCACAGTCCCAGAACAAACTTGATGCGCTGGCCAATCAGCTCTTCGAACTTGCCCAAGGACTCCCCGCGTTGCTGGGGCTAGGCCGTGCACAATCGCAGGGGCACGCCATCAGACAGGTCAGCGAACGCTACCGGTTGGCCACCATGGCCAACCTGAAAACCGTATTCATGTCCAGCTTCTGGCTCGAGTTGATTTCTACGTTGTCCGTCGCGGTGCTCGCGGTAGTCATCGGGGTGCGACTGGTCGGCGGCAATATGGATTTGGCCGCCGGACTGGCTATCTTGATTCTTGCCCCGGAACTGTTCGTTGCGCTGCGCGAGGTGGGTTCGGCCTACCATGCGGCAGACGATGGATTAGCCGCCTTTGCCCGGTATGAAAAGCAGATCCAAGCGACACCCGCAAAACAGCTGCAGAAGGCAGCCTGCACGGCCCCCGCTGGGCATGTCCTAGAAATCGAAAACCTGAACCTGCAATATCAGCACACAAACTATATTTATCAGGATTTCAACCTCAGCTTGCAGGNNTTCCCGGTGAACGGAAAATTCTGAGTCATGCCAGCGGTACCGGAAAAACGAGCCTCCTGAAACTTATTGCCGAAACCCACACCAGCAACAACGAATTTGCCAGCGACCTGGTGAGCGGCACCATCCACGTCTGTGCAGAACTCGCGGTGATCAGTCAGCATCCCCGGTTCAATGAGGCAACCGGTACCGCGCAACTCGCACAAGATGTTCCTCATGCACCTGTCCAGTTCGTGCTGTCCCTGGCGACTGAACTAAACCTCATGGAGATGCTGCCACGGTCCATCGGTGAGTATTCGCCCGGAGAGCTACGCAGGCTAGAAGTACTGCGTGCGCTGGTACGGGTACATACCGTGCCCGAATGCAATCTCCTACTGGCAGATGAACCCACCGCCCACCTAGACGAAGACAACGCCCACAGAGTGCGGCGGCTGCTGAGCGAATTACCTGCGCGTTGCGCAATACTCATAGCCAGCCATGATCCGCTGATCGATTACAGCATCCCTCCCCAGGGTGTGCGCGAGGCTAGCTCCACGGTGGACACCGTTATCCAGCAATACGCCGCTCCCGTCGACGACGTTTTGCACGCTGACTCGCTCAATCCAAGTCAGTGGAACCCACGCCGCGAGGTTGTTGGACGCTACGCGTCGGCCCGCAAGGCCCTGTGCTATGGGGTACTGGCGATCCTCTGCGCGGTAGCACTTGCTGGATTGAGCGGATGGTTGATCGTCGAATCCAGCTACCAGCCTCCCATCTTGCATCTGACCGTTGCCTTCGTGATGGTCAGAACTCTAGGTATCGGCCGAGCGGTCTTTCGATACCTGGAACAACTGGCCATCCACGACGCGGTCCTCAGCTACGCCGGAGACCTGCGTGAACAATTGTGGAATGCCATGGTTGCTAACCCCGCACAGTGGGGAGTGATGAGTCGTTCCTCGGTGATTCTGCGCTACCTGCTGGCCGAAGTTGACGAGCTGCGAGACGGCATCGCACGGGTACTCTTTCCACCGCTGCAGGCAACGCTTGTCTGGGTCGCCGCCACGGTGGTGCTGTATCTCATCCAGGCAGAATTCGGATACCTCGCCCTGACCGCAGGGCTACTCTTGCTTTTCCCTGTCCGGTGGCTGGTGAAGACCGTGGAGGGACGCCAGCTGGCGTTGCAACTGCAGCATCGCTTGCAGGTGAACGAACTGGTTCTCTCGATCTTGCGGCATAAGGAAGCGCTACGCGCCTTCGGAGCGTTGGACGGGCTGCTACGCAAACTCAGCAGGGAGGAGCAGCAAAACACCGAACGAACTCGTCGCCACGCCTATGGGCAGGGCACCGCGCCGGCCCTAGCAACATTGATCACCGGCTTGCTGTCGGTAGCCCTGGTTCTAGCCTCAGACGTCAATGCGTCCTATACGGCTCTGGCGGTACTATTGGTTCTGTCCTTAGGCGAGCCGGCGTCCAACGCCCTGAATGCAATTCAACAAGGACGGGCGCTGAGCGAGCTGACCGGTCAACTTGCACGTAGGGGGATCGGCCAACCCGACAAACTTACCGAAGCCGCTCACCCCG
>DNHA01000216.1:0-1953 GCA_003486025.1 Micrococcaceae bacterium
GCCCTGCGCCACGCGGGCTGCGGAGAATTCTTGAAGTTCAATCATCGCGCCCAGTGCGTCGGGTAGATAAGCCTGCAAGACGATACCGGCGGATAGTTCCTTGAATTCGGGCAGGGCCAGGATCTTGGTGAAGACCGCGATGGTCAGCTCCAGGTCCTTGAACTCTTCCATGTCCAGGTTGATGAACTTCTTCTTCGCTGCCTTATTTGCCAGCTCGTACAGTGGGCGCAGCTTCTCGACAATGTGCTCCACCGCTTCGTCGAAGGCCCAGTGGTTATGTGGGGCGACGGTGGAAGAGACCTTGATCGAGACGTAGTCCACGTCATCGCGGCTCAAGAGCTTGGTGGTGCCATCTAGACGACGGGTTGCTTCGCCCTGGCCGAGGATTGCCTCGCCGAGTAGGTTGACGTTCAGGTTGACGCCGTCGCGCTTGATCTTGGAGATCGCGCCGCCTAGCTTGTGATCCGAGGCGTCAATGATCAGGTGTCCCACCATTTCGCGCAGCACACGGCGTGCGATAGGCACAACGATCGATGGCAGTACCGGTGCCATGGCGCCACCTAGCGCGACGGCCTTGCGCATGTACCAAGGCAGGAAGCTTGGCACCATCGGTGCCAGCTTCTTCAGGTTGCCGGCGGCGACCTTTAGATCTTCGGGGCGGATGACACCGTCAACAAACCCGACGGTGAAGTCCAGGCCCTTAGGGTCCTTGAGCACTCCGGCCAGCCGGGCCGCGGAGGCATCGATAGGGAAGGTGGCCGCTTCGGTGAGCCAGTGACGGACTAGTTTAATAGTCTCGTCTGCAAGTTCTGCCGGAAGGGTCAGTGGGTTGCCTGCCGAGTCGACCGCCGGTGCGACGGTTCGTGCGGTGGTGATAGAGGATGACATGTTGTGTCGGTCCCTTCGATGCGATGCGTACTTGGATTAGATACACCGAACGCGAATTTCGTGATGGCTGACGAGCTTACGGAATCACCGGATAGTTGGCCGCGAAAATGCTGTGTGCAATTTCGAGTATGACCCTAACCTTGCTTAAGCAAAAGTGAACAAAACCGAACGTTTCACTTCGGGTTTGCTAATGTATTGACAGGTGCTTAAATTACCCCCTTTCCACCCTCCACGTACCGCGTAAAGACCGGAGCTGAACCGATGCTTGAACTGCGAAGATTACGTCTACTTAGGGAGCTAAGTATTCGCGGAACGATAGCCGAAGTCGCGGACGTGCTCAGCTACTCCCCTTCCTCGGTTTCCCAGCAATTGAGCCAACTCGAAGACGAGGCCGGAGTCGAGCTCTTGCGGCGCAATGGACGCAAGCTTCAGCTCACCCCACAGGCCCAAGTTCTGGTGGCGCATACCGAGGAATTATTGGGCTCCATGGAACGCGCCGAAGCGGATCTGGCGGCGACCATGTCCAGCGTCTCGGGCACCGTGCGGCTGGCAGTCTTCCAGACCGCGATGCTCGCGGTGATGCCTCCGGTATTGCGCAAACTTCATGAGCTGCATCCACGTCTGCGCGTGGAAATGACCCAGCATGAGCCGGAGGAAGCACTGCATGAAACCAGTGCGCGGAACTTCGATCTGGTGATCGCCGAGCAGTATCAAGGCCACGCCGCCCCGATCTTCGAGACCCTGGATCGCCGCCATCTAGCCCATGATCCGATTCGCTTGGCGCTTCCACTGCTCGGCGGCGAGGGCAACGCCGATTTTGACCGCGTCACCTCACTGGCCGAGGCAGCCACCTTGCCCTGGGTGATGGAACCGCCGGGCGCCGCAAGCCGGCACTGGGCGGAGCAGTCCTGCCGCATGGCCGGTTTTGAACCCGATGTTCGTTACGAAACGGCCGATCTTCAGGCACATGTCACCCTGGTGGAAACCGGCACCGCGGTGGCTTTGCTGCCCGACCTGGTGTGGACCCAGTTCGAGCGGCAGCTGCGCTTCGTGGATCTGGACAAC
>DNHA01000216.1:2048-2659 GCA_003486025.1 Micrococcaceae bacterium
AAACTCGATTCTGCTTCTGCCAGGTAGTTCGGTAGTGTCTCTAAGGTCACAAAACGATCACGAGCAAAGCAGGCCACCAAGACAAACAGGAACTTAAGTGCAATAGTGGTGACTCGCACCACAAGATCCGCAGTCCGCTTCAGTGATCACTTACTGCGACGGACAATAAACGGCAATGAGGAAAAATGTCTGACCAGACTTATCAGATCATCGCGATCGTCATCTACATGGGCGCGATGCTCGGCATCGGCTACGTGGCTTTTAGACGAACGAACGACATCGACGACTACATGCTTGCAGGCCGTGGCTTGAAGCCGGGGGTAGCAGCCCTGTCCGCGGGTGCAAGCGACATGTCCGGCTGGCTGCTCATGGGCTTGCCCGGCGCCATCTACCTCGGCGGCATGCATGAGGCCTGGATCGGTATCGGTCTATTGATCGGCGCCTGGCTGAACTGGAAGTACGTCGCCCCGCGCCTGCGTTCCTACACCGCCATCTCGCAGAACGCCATCACCATCCCCAGCTTCTTTGAAAAGCGCCTGAAGGACAATAAGCACCTGCTGCGCATCGGCAGCGCGGTCATCATCTTGGTGTTCTTCACCTTCTATGTTTCA
>DNHA01000216.1:2704-2914 GCA_003486025.1 Micrococcaceae bacterium
CGGCATGATCTTCGTTGCGGTCATCACCTTGCTCTACACCCTGTTTGGCGGCTTCCTCGGAGCGTCGCTGACCGACGTGGCCCAGGGCCTGCTGATGTTCGCCGCACTGATCGCGGTGCCCATCGTCGCGGTCATCAAGATCGGCGATTTCGAAACGCTGGGCTCGCGCATCACCACGGCGAACCCCGAAGCGTTCAACCTGTTCTCCTC
>DNHA01000216.1:2944-9973 GCA_003486025.1 Micrococcaceae bacterium
TGGGCTGGGGCCTGGGCTACTTCGGCCAGCCGCATATCCTGGTCCGCTTCATGGCGCTGCGTACCCCGGGCGAGGCAAAAACCGCTCGCCGCATCGGTGTGGGCTGGATGTTCCTGACCTCCGTAG
Organism: Micrococcaceae bacterium; assembly: GCA_003486025.1. Classification (GTDB taxonomy): domain Bacteria; phylum Actinomycetota; class Actinomycetes; order Actinomycetales; family Micrococcaceae; genus Glutamicibacter. The sequence goes on from DNHA01000216.1 coordinate 3,071, forward strand.
GCGCGGTCGCCACCTCGCTGATCGGTATCGCATACTTTGCGAAGGATCCGCTGAGCGAGACAAACAGCGAAACCGTATTCCTGCTGCTCAGCCAGGTCTTCTTCCACCCATTCGTCGCCGGCCTGGTGCTCGCGGCCGTGCTGGCGGCAATTATGTCAACGATGTCCTCGCAGATGATCGTCTGCTCTTCGGCACTGGTTGAAGATCTCTACAACATCACCGGCCGCAAGGCTTCGCCGAAGGCGCTGGTGATGCTCGGACGCGCCGGCGTGCTGGCCATCGCGCTGATCGCAGCACTGCTGGCACTGAACCCGAACTCCTCGATCCTGGACCTGGTGGCCTTCGCCTGGGCCGGCTTCGGCGGCGCCTTCGGTCCAATCGTGCTACTGGCTCTGTACTGGCGCAAGCTCACCGCGATTGGTGCCTTCGCCGGCATGGTCACCGGTGCAGCCGTCGTCTTCATCTGGGGCAACATCGATGTACTGGCCAGCAGCATGTACGAAATCGTGCCAGGCTTCCTGGTCTGCTTGGTCGTTTCATGGCTCGTCTCGCGTGCGACGTTCAAGCCAAGCTCGGAAATCGAGGCTGAATTCAGCTCGATGGAAGAAGAGGTTGGCGCGAAGGTCACCGCCTAAGGCGTACCGCGCTATAAACGCTCAGGTTACCGGCGTTGTGCAAAGCTTCATCGCTTCGCACAACGCCGGTTTCTGCGTTTAACCGCCTCCACGCCGGTGCACCACGCTCACCCAGAGCGCAATCGGCGCGTAGCGGGTGCCGGCGGCACCCGGTGCACAGTAACCTAGAGGTGTCCGAAGTTTCGTTTCACCTCGAAGGATGATCCAGCCATGGCGCAGACGCTCACTAAGTTCACTCGCTGGCAGCGCACCGAATCGCAATACCTCGCCGCAGATCCCGAGGCCGTGTATTCGATCGTCGGCAACCTGTCGCAGACTGGCAGCTGGATGAAGAGCTTCGATGGTTTTGTGGTGCACGATGACCAGCGCGGAGTAGGTACCAAGGTTGATCTTTTGGCCCCGGGAAAAATCTTTGGCCCGCTGCATCAAAAGACCGCGCCGGCAGGCTCGATCACCCGGCGCAACCCGGCTCAGCGCATGGTCGAGTTCACCCAGCCGCAGCCCGGTGGCGAAATGGTATTGCGCTGGCAGGTAGATGCCGCCGGTACCGGAGCGATCCTGCGCTTCACCGTGATCCTGCGCGGTCCAGGCACCGCCGCCTTCAAATTCAGCGTCGCCAACACCCTCTGCGAGGACTTTGCACTAGCCTGCGCCAGGCTCTTCAAGGTCATTCCTTCGGGAGCGCACCGCACCGTTCCGGTGCGTGTGGTGATCTCCGGCGGACGTGGGTTCCTCGGACGCAATCTGGTGGCCGAGCTGGTCTGCCGCGGGTTGTCGGTGGCCGTGCTCACCCGGCATATTGAAGCGGACTTCCCCGCCGACCAGTACCCGTGGGACGGACTGCACCAAGGCGCGTGGACCAGCGCGTTGAGCCACGCCAAATTCCCGGTGCACCTGATCAATTTGGCCGGCGAGCGCGTGGACAAGCGCAACACCGAAGAAAATATCGCAAAGCTCACCGCCTCCCGAGTGCGCACCACACAAACTTTGGCCGAGGCCGCCGCCGGACTGGGCACCGCCTTGGCCAGCTGGATCCAGTCCAGCACCACCGCGATCTTCGGCGATGGCGGTGAAGCAGAATTTACCGAAGACAGTCCGCTGCCCACCGGTGAGCGTGCACTTGCGGAAATGACCGGGGTTGCCTCCGCCTGGGAGCAGGCCTTCCATGATGCGAAGGTCAACGCCGACCGCAGCTATGTGCTGCGCAGCGCGCTGGTGATGCATCCCGATGCGCCACTGCTCAGGCCGCTGACGGCGCTGGTACACACCGGTCTGGGTGGGCCGATGGGAGATGGCAGGCAGTGGTTCAGCTGGATTGGTCTGGAAGATTGGCTGCATTTGGTGCGGATCCTGCTTGGCTTAGAAGGCACTTCGCTGCCCGTGGGCTTGATCCATGCCGCGCATCCGGTGCCTTTGCGCAACTCCGAGGTGATGGCTGCGCTGCGTTCAAACGCCGGGTTGCCAGGACTTCCTACCGGCACGCTATTGCCCAAGCTTGGCGCGGCGGTGCTCGGCTCCAATGCCCGCGTGGCATTGACCGGACGCAAGGTCACCTCCCGGGTGCTGGCCGATGCCGGATTCGAGTTCAGCCAAAACGACTTTGCGGCCACGCTAAACGGCGAATAATTTCCCGCCGCGTTTGCGTGCCGAAAGCACCATCGCGGTCTTCAGCTGCACCATCTGCCCCCACGGGGTGTCGGAAATGAAACGGTACAGGTCCTTCTGGGTGCGCACGGTGACATCAACGATGAGCTGCGCGTCCCCGGCGACGGCCGCGGCGTAGCGCACCTCGGGCAGCAGCCGCAGCCGCTGGCCGAGCTGCTCAACGCTGTGCGGGGAGGTCTGCACCCAGAGCAGTGCCTCCACCGGGTAGCCCAGCAGCGCCGGTTCCACCAGCGTGCGGATGGAGATCTGCTCCCCGCGCAGCAGCCAGTCCACCCGACGGGCCACCGAGGATTCACTCATGTTCACCTGCCGGGAGATCGCGTCCTCGGAGGCCCGGCCATCTTTGCGCAGCACCTCGATGATCAGCTTGTCATTCCCGGTCAGTCCGGCCGAGGGGTTCCATTCGGTCAGCTCCCCGCCGCTGGCCGGGCGCAACGCGCGTTCCGCCGCTTCGGGCAGCGGCTCGGCACGCCAGGCACGAATGGTTTTGAAGTATTTCAGGATCGGATATACCGCCAGCGCATTGATTCCGGGGGTTGCCGGCAGCTGCATGGTCAGAATCTCGGCCAGGTCCCCGTCATAGTGCAGCTCGGTGACCACGTCGCTTTGCCCGGTCACCATATAGCTGAAGCTGGTGTCCCCGCGTTGAGCCAGTGCCTCGCAGGCCACCCGCACGGTACCCGGCGCGCAGGTAAATGCCGCGACCAATGAGCCCGTGCGGTGCTGGATTGCCGCCACCGAAATTTTTGAACTCGCCAGCAGTGCCTGCCCGTAGCGTGCCACGGTGCGTTCGGGCTCGCCGAAAACCTGAGCGATCTTGCGCCACGTCGCGCGCCCGTCGGCTTGCAGGGCGATCACAATTTTCCGTTCAAGCTCGTTGAACTCTTCGTTTTGCTCCATGGAGTGCTCCTGTGCGGTGCTGGCCTGCGGTCAGAGGTATTTTCCGACTCGGTGATTGCCTAGGCTGGCTCCTCAGGGCCCGTCTTTCTCTGACGATTTTCCACCTTTTACCCCACTGATTGTGTGTGCTTTGGTGGAAAACGACAGAATGCTGGCAATATGTGCCAATTATTGTCGATATCCCGGCTAAGCGCCATGGTTGTAAGTGGATGCGATGCGCATCACATCAATTCACTTACGTAACTACTTTCAGGAGCCCACCGTGCAGCCACAGCTCATTCTGGCCGCTGGCGATCCCAGTTCAACAAACATCTGGGCCATCGCTAACACCCCCTTCCTGTGGTTCTGCGCCCTGGGCGTGTTCGCAGTCATCTTCATCCAGACCATCCTCTACTCGCGGGCCGCAAAGGTCGCCGCACCGCACGTCAATATGCCGGCACGCGAGCTGAAGGAATCCTTCCGCGCCGGAGCCGTCGCCTCCATCGGCCCGTCGCTGGCGGTAGTCTTCGTCGCCATCGCATTGCTGGCACTCTTCGGCACCCCAGCGGTGCTGGTCCGTATCGGACTGATCGGCTCGGTCTCGGCAGAAACCGGCTCTGCGAATATCGCTGCAGTGTCCATGGGCGCCACCCTCGGCGGAGCCGACTACACCCAGCAGGTCTTCGCCGTCGCATTCATGGCGATGAGCCTCTCCGGAGCGATGTGGATGCTCGCAACACTGATCTTGACGCCCATCATGAAGAAGGGCGGCAAGACACTCGCCAAGCGCAACCCCGCGGTGATGGCACTGATCCCTACCGCTGCGCTTCTTGGCGCGTTCTCCGCACTGACCATCGCCGAGCTGCCGAAGTCATCGATCCACATGATTCTCGTAGCGGTCTCCGCGGCGAGCATGGGCCTATGCCTGCTGCTGGCCAAGGTCTTGCACGCGAAATGGTTGAAGGAATGGGCGCTGGGAATCTCCATCGCCGTTGCCATCACCGCCGGCTACTTCCTGCACACCGCAGCCTAAGACCAGGAGCAACATCCCATGAGCACTCCAACTATTAATCTGACCAGCGCCGACGCCTCGATGGCGCGCTTTGAAAAGCAGACCACCCGCTACGGTTCCCTGACCATGACCGCCGGGCTGATCTTTTCGCTGCTCGGCCCGATCTATCTAGTCTTCTTCTCCGACCTGCAGATTGCCCCCTCGATGATCTGGGTGGCGTTCCTCGCCGTCGCGGCAACCTTCGGGGTGCTGTGGATCGTGGAACCGGTAACCTACTTCCCGATTCTGGGCTCCGCGGCCATGTACCAGGCATTTATGATCGGCAATATTTCCAACAAGCTGCTGCCAGCTGCCATCGTGGCGCAGTCCTCCATTGGAGCGAAGCCCGGCACCAAACGCGGGGATCTTGCCGCGGTAATGGCCATTTGCGGGGCCGCTACGGTGCATCTGACCAGTCTGCTGCTGTTTGTCGGCGTGCTTGGCACCTGGCTGGTTTCCCAGGTTCCACCCGAGGTCATCGACGTGGCCCGGCTCTACATCTTGCCTTCGCTGATGGGTGCGGTGCTCGTGCAGTCGATCGTCGCGATGAAGTCGCTGCGCCCCACCATCATCGCGATCGTGCTGGCATTGCTGATGAACTTCGTGGTGCTGCCGGCCATGCCGGCGGTGGCCATGTTTGCTACCGCACTGGTGGTCATCGCCTCGATCCTGGTTTCCTGGGTGCTGCGTGACCGCAAGGCACTAGCGGCCACCACCGAAGGCTAAACCCGAGCATTTTCCACCGTCAACTTCTACCCATCAACATAAAGGACACCATGCTGAGCACCGCGCTGACCGAGGACGAAACCCGCACGCTGCACAAAAATTATCTGCACTTGCACGCGCACCCCGAACTATCGATGGCCGAGCATGCGACCGCTCAATACATTCAGGAACGATTGAATGAACTGGGTATCGAGAACTTCATTTCTGGCGGCACCGGTGTGGTGGGCATCCAGCGCAATGGGGACGGACCGGTGATAGCCTTCCGCGCAGACTCCGATGGCCTGCCCATCAAGGAAGACACCGGCGCGGACTACGCCTCGGTGGACACCGGTTTCCTAGCCGACGGCACCGAGGTGCCGGTGATGCACGGTTGCGGCCATGATACCCACGTAGCCGCCGCACTCAGCGCCGCACAGCTGCTGGCGCGGGACACCGGGAACTGGTCCGGAACGGTGCTGTGGATCTTCCAGCCCGGAGAGGAAACTGCCGCCGGGGCACGCGCCATGCTCGCCGACGGATTGTGGGAGAAAGTCCCGCACCCGCAGGTGGTCCTCGGCCAACATGTCTTCCCGTTCCAAACCGGCTCCATCGCGGTCACCGAAGGCAGCGCGATGGCTTTGGCCGACTCCATGAAGGTGACCTTGTACGGCAAGCAGTCCCACGGCTCGCAGCCTCAGGATTCGGTAGATCCGATCGTGCTTGGCGCGCATATCATCACGCGTTTGCAAACCATCGTCTCGCGAGAGCTGCATCCGCTGAGCCCGGCGGTGATCACCTGCGGGACGTTCCATGCGGGGCTGAAGGAAAACATCATTCCGGACCGCGCGGAATTCACGCTGAACATCCGCACGCTCACCGAAGAGGTCCGCGCCCAGGTGCTGGCGGCGGTCACCCGCATCATCAATGCTGAAGCGGTGGCAGCCAACGCGCCAGCCCCGCTCATCGAGGAACTCTATAATTTCCCTCGGCTCTACAATGATCCGGAGCAAACCCAATCGGTAGCCGCCGCCTTCGGCCAGGAATTTGGGGCCGGCCAGGTTCGCTTCTCGCCTCCGGCGATGGGCTCGGAAGACTTTGGGGCGCTGGCGGACGCGCTGGATGTGCCCAATGTGTTTTGGATGTTTGGCGGTTTTGACCTCAGCAATGGTCCAGCACCGGTAAATCATTCTCCGCACTTCTTGCCTGACTATATTCCGGCACTGGATACCGCAGTTCGCGCGGCGGTGGTTNNGCACTTCTTGCCCGACTACATTCCGGCGCTGGATACCGGTGTTCGCGCGGCGTTGTCTGCCATCGGATATTACCTCGCAAAGAAAAGCTGACTAAGCCTTATGACGTCCAAAATCCTAACGTGTCATCTACTTCACGTTAGGACTTTGGCGCGTCTAAGCTAATGCTCAACGCTAACGCGTCTACAAACTAAATATTCATTCCCGATTAACCTCCCGGCTTCACCCGGCTTACTCGCACCGACAACCATGGAGTGAGTTATCCGGTTCAGATTGTGTCCAACGGCGGGCGCAGAGCATCATCACTTAGGTCTACCAGTTTGAAGGAACGACACCATGGCAAATTTTCTTGAGGCGAGCGAAGGCGCTGCACGACCGCAGATGCCTAAACCCAGCGATCTAGCCAAATTACGTAAGCAGGCAGATGCCGCACAAGCGCAGGAAACTGTGCTCGATGATATGACCGCCAACGTTGCGGTTGATGCCGCTTATAACGATGTTGATCCCGATCTCGAGATTCCACGCGTGGTGAACTTTGGTCGCAAGCTGAAGAATATGAGCGAGGTGCGCCACTTCTTCCGCACCAATTCCACCCCCATTTACTTCGTCGGCGCCACCCCGGTGAATCTCCTGGGTCTTGACCGGTGGGTGCGCAAATTCAGCTACATCAGCTACTACGACGGCTGGGATGGCCACCACCCGCGGGTATTCACCCCGA
>DNHA01000165.1:0-1934 GCA_003486025.1 Micrococcaceae bacterium
GGAAGGGCAACTTAACTTTTCACGTGCGCTACTTGGCAATTTTCCTCCACCTCCCCTTGGTCTTCAGCTGAAACCATAAAATCAATCAAATACCACGCTTTAGACTACCTGAGTGAAAAAGAGTTTGCTAGCTAGTCAGTGATTAAATAAATCTTGCATACTGAAGTTGGGTTTAGCGCAGATTTGCTGAGATACGATTCTGTTCTTGGGCCCGGACAGATTAGCGCATCCGTTAGATGCTTGAGTGGACGCCATCCTGTTTAGCTCCCTATATTTCGGGGCTCCGATCCAGATGCCTGGTCATGCAAAACCTGTCCAAAAAGCGTGAATAATTTGGTGCCTGCTATCTCAGCTGCGGCCGACACCTTGTCCAGGCTTAAGAACCCATGCACTAGGCCCGCATGATCCAATAATTGAACGTCTACTCCAAGCATCTTCAATTTCTTGGCCAGATCCGCGCCTTCATCATGCAGCGGATCATGTTCTGCAATCGCAATCAGTGTCGTAGGTAGCGATTTGAGATCTACGTGCAATGGACTATATTTCCCTAACGTTTCGGGCTCCAGATCCTGAACCCACTGTTGGATGAACCACCGCAAGTCTGCACTGCTAAGACCCCAGCCCTGTCCTTTGTTCCGTATGCTGGGTCTGCTCAACGTTAGGTCAGCATTCGGGCACGCAAGTAACACAGCGGATATAAGGCCCCCGGAAGAAATGTACTCATTCGCTGATAGGACGGCAATGAGTCCACCTGAGCTATCCCCGGCAAGAGCCACCGGCATGGTTGGGCTATTTATCTGCCCTTGCTCAATTGACGCCCAATGCAAAACGTCAACCACGTCTTCAATTGCTGCAGGGGCAGGATGCTCGGGTGCCAACCTAAAATCTACTGCCATGACGTTGACATCCCCATGCAGTGCTAATCGCCGGCAGGTTCGGTCGTGCGATTCGAGATCACCAAAAGTAAAGCCACCACCGTGAACATAGACAACCAATGGCAACGGCTGCGCCCGCCTCTGGTAATACCGAACCTTAATTCCCTTGTGGCTCGGAATTTCAAAGTTCCGCACGGAATACAGATCGGGACCAGGCGCGCGGTAACGCGGCATCCGCAGACTCTCCAAGTCTGGCGAAGCTGCAGTTTTGGGTACCGAGTGCACCGTATGCAGCCATTGCTGAAGTCCCGCGTCTGCCACATTGTCGTATCGGGATGCTGCCATGGCTAATTGTTCTTCGGGATATTTTTCCATTGGATCAAGAAGCTTACCTCGTAAAGAAAACGCAACGCTTCACCCAATTCTCTAATGACATCCCTGTGTGCCAGAATCCACATTAGAAGAATTACTCTCGTTTGGAGACGTCGTGAAAAGAGTCGGAGAAACCAAAGGAAGTGCTCTGAACCGCATCTTTCGTGTGACCTTGTACCTGAAGGGACTTGACGGTTTCCTCGAGCTAATTGGCGGTGTGCTCTTATTGCTGGTTCCACCGAACCAGATTGGCAACCTACTAAAGATTCTCACCCAGCACGAGCTGTCTGAAGATCCGCAAGACCTTGTCGCGAATGCCCTAATTAATGCGGCTCACGGATTGACGCTCTCGGCTTCCTTCTTAGGTGCTATCTACTTACTACTGCATGGGTTCGTGAAAGTTGTTTTGGTTTGGGCGGTGCTTCGAGATTTCCTCTGGGCATACCCATGGATGATGGCGTTCTTATTAGTTTTTATCGTCTATCAGGTCTATCAGCTCGTCGTGAAATTTAGCCTAGGCATGGCGCTTCTAACAGTCTTTGACCTGTTGATCCTCTGGCTGACTTGGTACGAGTACAGGATGCACAAGTCTCGGAAGGCAATTCGAGGAACATAGTTATCCAACCCACGGTTCCGATGGAACTAAATGCCTGCCACGCAATCCACCAACTATTTTCTCCGCCGATT
>DNHA01000165.1:1959-5170 GCA_003486025.1 Micrococcaceae bacterium
CGATTGCCGGCCGAGACGGGCAGTACACCACACTAATGGGCTATGAACTGGCGTATCGATGACGCGTGCAAACTCCTCGAAGAAAGTCACGGGTCCATGACTGAGCTCCCAGCGGCTGCAGGTATTGGAAAACCAGTGACTTTGCTTCAACGATTCCGTGCTCTTAAAGATGTCTGACCGGCCGAGTATTGTCAGGCTTTGCAGAAATCTGAATTAACTTTTAAAACGTTGATGGCCGCTGTCCCAACGGGATTGTGGCCATCAACGTCAGTTCTGGTCAGCCGCGCAGTGCCGCGTCAAACCAGCCGGTAATAGTTGCCGGGTGAGTAATCGCGGTGCCCACAACTACGGCGAACGCCCCTGCGTCCAAAGCCGCACGCGCTTGGGCTGGCGAATGTATCCTGCCCTCTGCGACTAACGGCTTGCCAAGTTCGGCCTGGGCGATTGAGGCAATGAGGTCCACATCGGGACCCTCGGTTTTGTTCCGTTCCCCGGTATAGCCAGCCAAGGTGGTTCCAATCAGATCGGCACCAGCTTCGGCAGCTGCCAGAGCATCATCAAGAGATCCACAATCAGCCATAACCAACGCACCAGATTGTTCATGCACTGCAGCGATGGTCTGGAGCAAGGTTTTGCCGTCGGGACGTTCACGGCGGGTGCCATCCAATGCGACGATATGTGCGCCGGCCTGAGCCACCGCCAGAGCATGATGAATCGTTGGGGTGATAAACACCCCGTCATGCCCATCCTTGAACAAGCCAATCACCGGCACGTCCACGGCGGAACGCGTGAACTGGATATCGGCTAGACCCTGAACACGTATCGCCGCTGCGCCGCCGATGACCGCTGACGCGGCGACCTGCGCCATGGTCTGCGGGTGGCGCATCGGTTCACCTGGATATGCCTGCGCTGAAACGATGAGTCGTCCCCGCAGGTTTTCTAGTTGTGCATCGCTCAGCAACATCTTTATTCCTTTTCCTTAGGCTGCCAGAACAAACTGGCAGCCCCATAAAACGCGGCTTCATTACCGAGTTCCGCAGCGACAATCTCGCTCTTGGCTACAGGACCGATAACTGACTCGGCAAACCCTTGTCGCAACAAATCCCACCAGAGAGCCCCGGCACCTGACATGCCCCCGGAAACAATGATCAGTTCTGGATCCAGCACATTGGCAAGGGAGGCCACAGCCCGCCCGGCAGCTCGCGCGCCAGTAGATAGAGCCTGGTGCGCCAGCTGATCCCCGGCCAGGGCCAGCGCGGTGACAGCCTTAGTGTCAGTCACTCGGCTATCCCCGCCCAAGCGTAGATAGTGGCGATGAATCGCAGGTCCCGAGGCGATCGCTTCGACATGCCCGATTTGCCCGCAGGAGCAGGGCAGCCCAGCCGCATGAATTGAATCGATATGTCCCACATGACCGGCGACGTGATGCGCACCAGTGAACAATTCTCCATGGACCAGGTGCGCTCCCCCGATGCCCGTTCCTACGGCAAAGAGCAATACCTCTTCAGCCCCGCGGCCGGCGCCGCAGAATGCTTCGCCCAGCCCATGGGCATGCACGTCATTCACCGCACGGACCTCCAGCGAGGTTCTTGCCATTAACTCTGCCCGCAGATCAGTTCCGGTCCACCCGGAGATTGTATCGGTGGCGGAACTGACTTTAGCGTTCACCGGGTCAATGACTCCAGCGACACCCAGTCCCAAGCCAGAGATTGCTTCGCTGGTTCGTGCCCGCAGTTCTTCAACCACGCCGGCCATCGCATCAAGCACGGCAGGGGCACCCTCGCTGGCGGGGGTGCGCACCTGCGTGGTAGCGATGAGCTGCCGATGCGCATCAAAAAGGGCGCCAGCAATCTTGGTGCCACCGACATCCAGCGCGATGACAGCGCCCGCGTGCGCAACGGCCATGTTTAGCTGGCCACCCGGGTCTGCAGTCCGGCATCTTCCAGGATGGCGCGGATTGCTGATGCTTCGCTAGCGTTCAGCGCTTCCATGGGAAGGCTCATCGCATTGGAACTGATGACCCCCAGTTCCACCAGCGCGGTCTTGAATGCGCCAAGTCCCGCCGCTCCACCCGAGACACGGGAGGAATCTGGGGTGTACACAATATTGAACAGGGATGCCAGACGGTCCTGTTCTGCAGCGGCTCCAGCCCAGTCGCCGGCGAGAGCCAGATCGAATAGACGGCGGTATCCGGCCGGATCAACGTTGCCAAGACCTGGAACCACACCGTGTGCCCCGCCAAGCAGCGCACCATCAACAACCACTTCGTGGCCGGTGAAGACCGAGAAGCCTTCAACGTCTTTCGTCGCAAGCAGCAGCTGGCGGAAGGACACATCATCACCCGAGGAGTCCTTCACTCCGGCAATGATTCCATCGTTGGCCAAGCGGACAGCTACGTCCAGTGGAAGCTTGTGGTGGGTGCGTACCGGCACATCGTAAGCGAACAGATCCACGCCCAGCGCCTTCTTGATTTCACGGAAATGCGTCTCGATTTCCGCCGCATTGCTCAATGCGTAGAACGGCGTGGTGACTACCAGTGCGTCGGCGCCTAAGGCAATGAGCTTTGCGCCTTCCTCGATGGTGCGCACGGTAGTCTGCTCGCTGGCACCAGCCAAAACCGGGACCCGGCCGGCGTTGACGGCCACAATCTCGCGGGCAACCTGCTCGCGCTCGGCATTGGACAGGTAAGGCACCTCGCCGGAAGAACCCAGGATAAATAGCCCGGAGACTCCGCCGGAGATCAGATGCTCAACGACCCGGTGCAGCGAGGGGACATCGATGGATCCGTCGCTGGCGCGCGGTGTGACAACCGGTGGGATTACGCCGGTGTATTTAGGGTTATTGCCAAAAGCCACGAGAAAAGTCCTTCATCATTGTTGGTTTAGAGCTGGAGCAGCGAGGGGGCTGCGCCCAGCAGAGTGCGGGTGTAGTCATTGGTCGGTGCATCAAAAACTTGCGCCGCGTTGCCCTCTTCGACCAGCTGGCCGGAGTTCATCACGCAGATCCGGTCCGAGACATAACGCACTGTCTGAATATCGTGGGAGATAAAGACCATGCCCAGGTTCAGCTGATCTTTCAGGTCAGTCAGCAGGTTCAGTACCTGGGCGCGGACCGAGACATCCAACGCGCTCGTTGGCTCGTCCGCGACGATCACTTCCGGTTCCAGCGCCAAGGCACGGGCGATTGCCACGCGTTGGCGCTGTCCGCCGGA
>DNHA01000040.1:0-435 GCA_003486025.1 Micrococcaceae bacterium
CGAGTCAGACGCGGAAGCCGATTCAGAGGCCGACGCCGAATCCGAAGGCTTATCACTGGCTGGCGCCATCGGTACGCTGATCCCGCTCACCGCGAGAGCCAGCACCGCGGCAACCGCCAGCGAATTCTGCTTGGTCGGTCCGTTCTTCGCATCTGCGACCGCGGTATCCGCCCGGCGTCCGGACCCAGCCGGTTTAGCCGGCTTGATCACGCGCATCGCCAGCAGGGCCAGGCCCAGCACCAGCAGCAATGCGCCGATGATGATCAGCGGCAAGGCCCATGGCATGGCGTCATCGTTGGCGTAGGTCACCGAGATCTCGCTGGGCGCCGCCTTGGTGCCGTCCGCTGCCAGCAGCAGCGACCAGTCCCCGTCATCCGGGGCGGTCCAGCGGTAGGTCATCGTGCCATCGGCTTTCTGCGAATCGAAGAACAGGTC
>DNHA01000040.1:459-6327 GCA_003486025.1 Micrococcaceae bacterium
CGGGGTTCGGGCTCTTCTTCTCCCCGTCGATGCGCTCGGCGATCAGCTGATGGTTTTCGCGGTCCACACCGGTCAGCTCCACATGGGCCGCGTCGCCCACCCAGGCTGCCACGTCATAGCTGCGCCCCAGCGAAGCGGTGAATTCGCCCTGTCCGGTGATCACCAGTTCCACTGGTTCGGAGCCCGGGTTCTGCACCGAGGGTTGGATCACCGTCAGCGGGGACTCTTCCTTAAACTCGGGCATGCTTGCGGTGACCGTTTCGGGCGGGGCCCAAAAGGTCTTCTGTCCGATGCCTACCACCAGGGCAATAGCCCCCAGTAGGATCGCGATCACGGAGATAACTTTTCGCACGACTTCACCTATTCGCCAACGGTCACAGCTGTTCTTTCACAAGTCTAACGAGTCCTTCGCCCCAATGGTTCCGAGAACGGACTGTGAACTGCCTCAAATGCACAGGCCGGGGTGTCATAGAGCACTTTGCGAAGACCGGCGGGCGGTATGCTCAGTGCCATGGACAGTAATCAGTCGCCCGATCAGCGCGGCGATGCGGCAAGGCGCCACGGCGCACCAAGCCCGGCCAGCGAACCGGCACTTCCCGCACAGTCCGCCACGACCTCCGGGCAAGAGCCGATCGACCAACCCAGCGGCCCGGCATCCAGTTCACCGAACGCTTCGCCGGCCTCCGGCGCGCACTCCCACGGCACTTCACCGCGGCCAGCACCCGCGGCGCATCCGGGTGATCCCGCGCCGAGCCGCTTAGCCACCACCGGCTGGGCCCGCCGCCTTTCGCGCACCGTGAACTCACTGTTCAAAGCCCCGAACCACCCCGGCGCGCTCGACGAGCTGCCCGAGGGGGAAACCGGCGCTCCGCTGCCGATCCCTGCGCTGCACCCGATCTCCATGGGTTTTCTCGGCACCATCGGCGTCGGCCTCGCGCTGGCCGGCTACTACCTGCTGACAAATGTCGGCTCGCTGATCACCTGGATTTCGATCGCATTGTTCATCGCACTGGGCCTGGACCCGGTGGTGCGCTTCCTGATGCGCCGCGGGCTGAACCGTCCGCTGGCGGTCACCGCCACGATGGTGGGCCTGCTGGCAGTTTTCGGCGGCTTCATGGCGCTGATCATTCCTACGCTGATCGCGCAGATCACCCAGTTCATCTCCCGCGCTCCGGAGATCGTGGACAATTTCCTCAACAGCCCCTGGGTCAAGCAGATCGACGCGCAGTACGCGGTCTCGTCGCGCATCAATACCGAGGTGGAACGCTTCTTCGGCGACTCCGGCGCGGTCACCAATGTCTTCGGCGGCGTCTTGGGCGTGTCGCAGACCGTCGCGCAGTCGATGTTCGGGGTGCTGATCGTGCTGGTGCTGGCGATCTACTTCCTCGCCTCGCTGCCGGGCATGATGTCCTTCTCGCTGCGCCTGGTCCCGCGCTCCAAGCGCACCCGGGCCGATCAGATCATCACCCGCATCACCCGCTCGGTGGGCAATTACGTGATGGGCCAGGCCAGCGTCGCGGTGCTCAACGCACTGGTGGCGCTCACCTTGATGACGCTGCTCAAGGTTCCCTTCGCGGCATTGCTGACCTTGCTGGTCGCGATGCTCGCCTTCATTCCGCTGGTCGGCGCGGTGATCGCCGGGGTGCTGGTCACCTTGGTCACGCTCACCCTGGGCTGGCAAACCGCGCTGATCTACGCGATCTGCTACTTCGGCTACCTCCAGGTCGAGGCGTATTTTGTCTCCCCGCGCATTATGAACAAGGCGGTCGCGGTGCCCGGTGCGGTCGCGGTGATCTCGGTGATCGCCGGCGGCACGCTGGTGGGCATCACCGGCGCGCTGATGGCCATTCCGGTCGCTGCCAGCGCGATGATTCTGCTGCGCGAGGTATTCATCGCCCGCCAAGACCGGCTCTGATCTCCGATCGATTTGTCCGCGCACACGCACGCCGGCAGCATTCAGTACCGGTAGGAGCGCGATTCCCAGCAGTTCGGATGCCAGTGCCGCCGGTTTGCGGCCGCGGCATCGTCCCCGGACCAGTGATCGGCCCGCCAGGTCACCAGGTGAGCCACCCCGGGGGCAATCGGGCGATGGCAGCCCGGGCAGGTGTAGGTTTTCTGCGCGTTCAGCGGCGACACCTTGCGCACATGCCACTGCCCATCGGGGGCATCTTGCAGCTTCGCCACCCCGTAGCGGGCGCGCTGCATCCAGTCGTCTTCCGTGCCCGATTCACGCGCAGGACCGGCGGATCGGGACCGGGATTTTGCGGCGTNNGGCCCGCTGGTGCGGCGTGGGCGGTTCGAGCGTGGCATGCCTTTAATCATGCCGTACCGCCGGCCTGCCCGGCGAACTGCGCCGGCGCCGGGTCGCAAACCCCACCGGCTTCGCGGTAGGCTTGAGCCCGTGCGTTTAGTGGTTGCAAAGTGTTCAGTAGATTACGAGGGCCGTCTTCGAGCCCACCTCCCCCTGGCTACCCGGCTGATCATGGTCAAGGCCGATGGTTCGGTGTTGATCCACTCCGACGGCGGCAGCTACAAGCCGCTGAACTGGATGAATCCGCCGCTGGTGCTGCGTGAGGCGAGTCCCGATGAGGACGCCGCCGCGCTTGGCGCGCTCAGCGTCTGGAAGGTATCCAGCGCGAAGACCGATGACAAGCTGACCATCTACTTCCACTCCATCGAGCACGATTCGGCCCATGAGCTGGGCACCGACCCGGGGCTGATCAAAGATGGCGTGGAGGCCGATCTGCAGCGCCTGCTGGCCGAGCAGATCGAACTGCTGGGCACCGGGCACCGGCTGGTGCGCCGCGAATACATGACCGCCATCGGACCGGTGGACATCCTGGCCCGCGACGGGCAGGGCGCCGTGGTGGCCGTGGAGCTCAAGCGCCGCGGCGACATCGACGGGGTGGAACAGCTCACCCGCTACCTGGAACTGCTCAACCGCGACCCGCTGCTCAAGCCGGTCACCGGAGTCTTCGCCGCGCAGCAGATCAAACCGCAGGCACGCACCCTGGCCGAGGACCGCGGAATCCGCTGCCTGACCCTGGATTACGATGCGATGCGCGGAATCGATGACTCTGCGGGCAGACTCTTCTAAGCTAGGTACATGAATACCGTTTCGCGTTACGCCATCTTCGCCACGCTCATCTCCGATGGGCAGAAAATCAGCGATGGCGCCCTGGCCATCGAGGACGATCGAATCCGTTTCGCCGGCAGCCGCGATGACTGGCTCGCCCAGTCTGACGCCGCCCAATTCCCCGAGCACCAGGTACCACTCGGTTCCATCCTGATCCCCGGGCTCATCGACCTGCACAACCACGGAGCGCTGGGTGCGGACTTCGCCAACCCGGAGCACGGCCAGGTCACCGACGCACTTCACTACCTGCACCGCGCAGGGACCACCACGCTGCTGGCCTCGCTGGTCACCGCCGAACCGGCAGAAATGCTGCGCGCGGCGGAAATCCTGGCCGAATTCGCCGAGGCCGGGCAGATCGCCGGCATCCACGCCGAAGGCCCGTTCCTCTCCGCGGCCCGCTGCGGCGCCCAGGACCCGCGGTACCTGCGCGATCCGGATCCGGAATTTGTCGACGAGCTGATCTCCGCCAGCCGCGGCCAGCTGCGCACGATGACCTACGCACCGGAACTGCCCGGCAGCGAGGAGCTCATCGAACAGCTCGTCGCGCTCGGGGTGGTGCCCTCGCTGGGCCATACCAACGCCAGCGCGCAGGTCACCGCCACCTCGCTGAAGTTCGCCCGCGAGCAGCTGCAAAACGCCGGCGTGGATGGCTTCACCGAAAAGCCGACGGTCACCCACCTGTTCAACGGCATGCCGCAGCTGCATCACCGCGAGCCGGGCCCGGTCGCCGCCTGCCTGGAAGAAGCCGCGCGCGGCAACGCCTACCTTGAGCTGATCGCCGACGACGTGCACCTGTCCCCCGAGACCGTGCGGCTGGTGTTCAACCTCATCGGCGGCCAACGCGTGGTGCTGGTCAGCGATTCGATGTCCGCTACCGGGCTTTCCGACGGGCAGTATTCCTTGGGCCCGGCACAGGTCACCGTCAGCGACGGCCAGGCCCGCCTCGGCGACGGTTCGCTGGCTGGGGGCACCGCCACGCTGCTTGAGGTCTTGCGCTGCACGGTCAGCGCCGGCATCGCGCTGACCCGCGCGGTCGAGTCCGCGACCTCCATCCCCGCCTCGCTCATCGGCCTGGCCGATGAGGTCGGTTCGCTGCATTACGGTTTCTGCGCCGATGTGGTGGTGCTCGACGCCCAGCTGGAGCTGCACCAGGTCATCCGCAACGGGCAGGTGCTCTAGCCCAACACAGCCTCCACGCACAAAGATCCTGCCGCCCACCTCGAAGGTGGGCGGCAGGATCTCTAGGCGCGGGTGGCCCCGCAAAAGAATCTAGATNNACTCTAGCCCAGCATCGCGACCACGCAAAAGATCCCGCCGCATCACACCTGTCAGGTGTCGATGCGGCGGGATCTTCACTGCGGGCGGTCCCCGCAAAAATCAGATTTGCCAGCTGCCGGCGATCGGCCCGGCTGCAAGCCAGGCGGAAAAACCGGTGTAGTCACGGTAGTCCATGGCCAATTCCCGATCTTCGCCGGCCTGCACCAGCTGCACGATGATAAATCCCGGGGGAATCAGCATCGCTTCGTTCGCCGTGGGCCGGCGCCAGCCATTGAGGTCCAATCCGCGGCGCTGCAGCACAAAACGCGGCACCGGGGAGACAGAGAAAAACCGCAGCAGATCCACATGTCCCCCGCCGTAGCGGGCGATCACCATCATCCACCGGCCTTTCGGCGTGAGGATGGAGGCATCGAAGGTGCCCAGCGTGCGCCGCAATTGAATGCGGCGCACGGCCATGGCCCCGAAGAACAGCACGATGCACGTCAAAACGAGCAGTGCGAGCAGAACTGGTGCGGTTATCTCAATCAATGGTTTGCCTACGCTGCGGTACCAATCACAGCGTTATCGGCGACGATCACTACGCGGTCCGAATCGACTGAGAAGAATCCTCCGTCGATCTGCACCGTGAAGCGAGCTTCGGAAACTGGAGCGATTTCCAGATCCCCAGCGGCAAGCACCGAGAGCATCGGAACGTGACCGGGCAGAACGCCGATCTCGCCGTCAACCGACCGTGCCTTGACCAGCTTCGCAGCGCCGGACCACACGAAGTGATCCGCCGCGACGATTTCTACCTGAAGCTCAGCCATAATTAGCTGGCCTTCTGGATTTCGGCCCACTGGCGCTCGACGTCGTCAAGACCGCCGATGTTGAAGAACGCCTGCTCCGCAATGTGGTCCAAGTCGCCATCGGCGATGGCCTTGAAGCCTTCGATGGTGTCCTTGATATCCACGGTCGAACCCTCGACACCGGTGAACTGCTTCGCGGTGTAGGTGTTCTGCGAGAGGAACTGCTGCATGCGACGTGCACGGGCGACAACAATCTTGTCTTCTTCGCCCAGTTCGTCGATACCCAGGATCGCGATGATGTCCTGGAGTTCCTTGTTCTTCTGCAGAATCGCCTTCACGCGGATGGCGGTATCGTAGTGATCCTGTCCGATGTACTGCGGATCCAGGATGCGCGAGGTCGAGGTCAGCGGATCGATCGCCGGGTACAGACCACGCGACGCGATTTCACGCGAGAGCTCGGTGGTTGCATCCAAGTGAGCGAAGGTTGCTGCTGGAGCCGGGTCGGTGTAGTCATCGGCCGGGACGTAGACTGCCTGCATCGAGGTGATCGAGCGGCCCTTCGTCGAGGTGATGCGTTCCTGCAGCAGACCCATTTCATCGGCCAAGTTCGGCTGGTAGCCCACGGCCGAAGGCATGCGGCCCAGCAGGGTCGACACCTCGGAACCGGCC